>JAYWAI010000116.1:0-16689 GCA_043782545.1 Acidimicrobiia bacterium | reverse complement strand
CGACTACCACGGCACCATGACGGCATATTTCGAGGCAAAGGCGCGACTCTTCGAGGCAGCCAATGCTCGAATAGCTGTGGTCAATATCGACGATGAATATGGTGCACAGCTTGCCCGTGATGCCACGATTGTGGTTAGGCCGTACGAAAGACGCGATGCTCACGACATCGAGTTGTTTGCCACTGGCAGCACGTGGACGTGGCGCGGACAGCGCGTCGTGCTCAACGTTGGCGGGGATTTCAACATCTCGAATGCGCTTGGTGCGGCAACCACCATGTCGGCCCTGGGCCTGTCGGACAGTGATATCGCTGCGGGTCTTGGGCTGCTCGACCGAGTCGATGGGCGTTGGGATGCCGTGCCATGTGATCTTGGATTTGCTGTCATCGTCGACTACGCCCACACGCCTGATGGTCTGGACAACGTATTGACGACGGCGCGAACCGTGACCCCCAATGGCAACGTCATAGTGGTGTTCGGGTGTGGGGGTGATCGGGACCGATCCAAGCGTGCCGTTATGGGCGCGTCGGCGTCCCGCTTGGCCGACGTGGCTATCGTCACTTCGGATAACCCCAGATCTGAGTCACCAGATGCCATAATTTCCGATGTGGTACTTGGATTCCAACACGATCAGGCGCGGGCACGCACGTTCGTCGAGGTGGATCGGGCGGCGGCTATTGCCATGGCGATCGATATGGCGATTGCTGGTGACATTGTGATCTTGGCGGGTAAGGGTCATGAGCGGACCCAGTCGATTGGCAGCTCAGTCGTACCCTTTGATGATCGACTTGTAGCGCTTGGCGCGATAGCGGCGCGGGGCACACGCGAATCCGGGCGGGCCAACGCATGATCCCGTTATTGACGGCCGGTGTCGTGTCTATGTTGGTGAGTCTTTTTGGCACTCGGGGGCTCATCACCTGGTTGATTCGGCATCACATTGGCCAGCCCATTCGGTCTGACGGCCCCCAGGGCCACGCCACGAAACAGGGCACGCCAACAATGGGGGGTATTGGCATCATCGCCGGCGCCGTGGCGGGGTACGCCGTAGCGCACGTGCATCATCGGATGTATTTCACGCGAACTGGCTTGCTCGTCATTGCCTGCATCGTTGGCGCTGGGTTTGTGGGACTTTGCGACGATTGGATAAAAGTCACGCGCGAACGAAACCTCGGGCTCAACAAGCGAATGAAGATGTTCGGGTTGTTGTCCGTCGCGACAGGGTTTGCTGTGTTGTTGGTAAACCACACTCACGTGCAGATGTCGATTGGTTTTACTCGATGGAATTCGTGGGGGTGGAAACTCACGCCCGTGGTTTTCGTGCTGTGGGCAGTGTTCGTGATTCTGGCCATGACGAATGGATCAAACCTCGCCGACGGTGCGGATGGGCTCAATTCGGGTTCGGCAGTTTTTGGTTATATGGCCTATGTATTTATTGCGTTCTGGGCGTTCCGCCACGCTCAGATCTATCGCGTTGAGCACGCTTTGGATTTGGCGGCCATCGCTGTGTCGATGGTCGGCGGGTGTCTGGGGTTTCTGTGGTGGAACGCGGCACCAGCCAGAATTTTTATGGGCGATACCGGTTCGCTGGCCATAGGCGCAGGACTGGCATCTTTAGGTTTGACGACCAACACACACTTTTTGTTGCCCGTCATTTGCGGTCTCTTTGTGGCCGAAACACTGTCCGTCGTCATTCAAATTTTTTCCTTTCGAGTGTTTGGTCGCCGAGTATTTCGTATGGCACCGTTTCACCATCACTTCGAACTAAAAGGATGGCCAGAGACCACAGTGATCATCCGCCTGTGGATCGTTGCCGGTCTCTGCACGGCGATTGGATTGGGTATCTTCTACGCCGATTTCATCAATCTCGGCGGCATCGATTGATCGCCGCGACTCGAGGATCGTCTGCGCTTGTCTTTGGCCTTGGCGCCGCAGGTTCGTCGGTGGCTCGGGCGTTGCGTCTTCGCGGCGTAGATGTAGTTTTGGCCGACGATCAGGATCGCGACGAGCACCGTGTTTTGGCGCACGACTGTGCCGCCTCGCTGTCGATTGCTCCCACGCTCGCTGAACTTATATCACTTTGTGCCGAAGTTGACTTTGTGTGCCCTTCGCCCGGGGTGCCGCTGAGCACCCACAACATCTACACTGCGGCCGCTCGAGCGGGTCGGCCAATCGTGGGCGAGTTGGATCTGGCTGCGCAGTGGGACGATCGTCCGATTGTGGCGGTCACGGGCACCGATGGCAAGACCACGGTGACCACGCTGATATCGCTGATGGTCAATGCTGAGGGGCGTCGTTGCATGGCCGTTGGAAATACCGAGACGCCGTTGGTGGAAGCACTGACGACCAACCTGGATGTCTTTGCCGTGGAGGCGTCCAGTTTTCGCCTTCGTTTCTGCGAGATATTCGCGCCCGATTCGGCAGTTTTTTTGAACTTCGCACCTGACCATTTGAACTGGCATCCAACCCTTGAGGACTACCGTGACGCGAAAGCACGGATTTGGTCGGCCCAGCGATCAGACCAAGTGGCAATTGGCAATGCTGACGATGCCGTGGTGTTGGGTTGTATGGAGTCGGCGAGATCTCGCCATCAAACTTTTGGGACCGTTGGCGAATTTGTCGTGCGGGATGCTGCGCTTTGGGCTACTGGTGAGCGGGTGATCGCCATTGCCGATATGCCTCGATCATTCCCGCATGATGTTGACAACGCGCTGGCGGCTATGGGGGCAGCGCGCGGCGTGGGCGTTGGGTTGGATGCGATTGCCGAAACACTGGCAAGTTTCAACGGCCTCGAACACCGGATGGCGTTGGTCGGTTCTGTAGGTGACGTCAAATTTTTCGACGACTCCAAGGCCACTAGCCCGCATGCTGTATTGACGGCATTGCGCAGTTTCGACGATGTGGTTTTGATTGCTGGCGGACGCAACAAGGGCTTGGATCTGACGGAATTGACGGTTGAGTCGCACCGCCTTCGGGCCGTCGTGGCGATTGGTGAGGCGGCGCCAGAAGTGACAGGTGCGTTCGGCTCACTGGTCCCAACTTTCCAAGCGTCATCAATGGCAGATGCGGTGAATCGCGCCTACGACGCCACCGGCAACCGGGCAGCAGTGCTGCTGTCCCCGGCATGCACGTCGTACGACTGGTACTCGAACTATCACGAACGCGGCAACGATTTCATTGCCTGTGTTCAGTCACTGATACGCAGGATTCACACGGGGGAACTATGACCGCAACACGCACGAACGCACCGGCTGGCCGACGCGCATCGGCCACTGGACGTTCGCCTGACGTATCAGTGAAAAAAATTCGTCAACCGAAAGCTGCTCGTCAATGGCGCCTCACGAGCAGCTTTGCGTTGATTCTGGGATTGGTCGTCGTGCTCACGATGCTGGGCCTCATCATGGTGCTGTCGGCGTCGAGTGTGATGGCGTATCAGAAGTACGGCTCACCGTGGCTGTTCCTCAAGCGCCAAATCGTGTGGGCTGCGTTGGGCGCTGGAGCACTCATCGTGGGAACGCTGGTGCCATATCAAAAGTGGCGGCGTCTGGCCAAGCCATTGATGGGCCTGTCGATACTGGGGTTGATTGTCGTGCTCATACCGGGCGTCGGCATCACCGTAAATGGATCATCGCGGTGGCTGGGGTACGGGCAATTGCGCGTGCAACCCAGTGAGCTAGCGAAGTTGGCGCTGTTGTTGTACTCGGCAGACTTGTTGGCGCGTCGCAGCAAACTGGTCGGCGATGTCCGTCTGACCTTGGCGCCGGTTCTGGGCATGTTTGGTGTGGCCGCACTTTTGATGATGAAACAGCCAGACCTCGGCACCACGATCGTCACCGCCGCTATCGTGTTTTCCGTGCTCTTCGTATCGGGTGTGCCGACCGGTGCCCTCACACTTACGGGCATCGTCGGGTTCGCCGCCACCGGCGTTTTGTCGTTCAGCGAAAAGTACCGCCGAGACCGAATGCTGTCGTATTTGCATCCCGAAAAGGATGCCCAGAAAAACGGGTACCAACTCGTGCAGTCGCTGGTGGGCGTAAGCAGTGGGGGCATATTCGGTGTTGGTCTTGGCAATAGCCGAGCCAAATGGGGATACCTTCCTCACGCACACACCGACTTCATTTTCGCCATTATTGGCGAGGAACTCGGCCTTGTCGGAGCCAGTTTCGTCGTTGGCCTGTTTGTAGCTTTTGGTGTGCTGGGCGTGCGCACCGCTCTGCGCGCCCCCGACCGTTTTGGCATGCTTTTCGCCGTGGGCATTACCGCTTGGGTTTTAGTGCAAGCAATGGTGAATATCGGTGCGGTGATCGGCGTGTTGCCTGTCACCGGAATCCCGCTGCCGTTCGTTTCCTTCGGGGGCTCGTCGTTGCTCGTGACCATGGCGGCGACCGGCATGATGCTCAACGTCGCCCGCCAATCCCGATAGGCATCATGTCGAACACGTTCGCCATAATCGGAGGCGGAGGTACCGGTGGGCATGTAATTCCCGGGCTTGCTGTAGCCGACGAATTGGTGGCTCGTGGCCGCACTCGTGGTCAGATCAGGTTTATTGGATCACTGGCCGGCATGGATGCCCAACTCGTACCGCAACGCGGTTATCAACTCGACGCGCTCACAGGCCGGGGTATTCGACGTTCGATCTCGCCCAGCGTGTGGATCCCAAACATGAAAGCCATTGTGGGCCTTGCGATCGGTGTCATTAGGGGGATTCGTCTAGTGCGTAAACATCGTCCCGATGTGGTGATTTCGGTTGGTGGATATGCCAGTTTCGCGGCATCGGTGGGTGCCATAGTGTGGCGGGTTCCGCTGATTTTGATGGACCAAAACGCGAAGGCGGGTGCCGCAAATCGAGCTGTTCGATGGTTTGCCACGGCCTCGGCGGTGCCATTTCCTGAGACCGATTTGCCACGTCGCGTGTTGACCGGAAACCCAGTGCGAGCCGAGATATTGACGGTAGATCGCGTGCGTGATCGCCTGAAAGCTCGGGCAGACCTGCGATTGGCGAAGGCCACAATCGTGATCGCAGTGGCGTCCGGGTCGCTTGGTGCACGTCGAATCAACGATGCGATTTTCGGTCTCTCTCAAATGTGGCGCGATCGCACCGACGTCGAGATTTATCACGTGATCGGCCGACGCGATTTCGCATCCACAAAGTCGCAACAACGCGCCAGCGCTTCGGGCGCTTTGCGCTACCACCCGGTGGAATTTGAGCACCGCATGGACGTCGTATACGCGGCCGCAGATATTTTGATCGGCCGTGCCGGAGGTACCACGATGGCTGAATTGGCGATCGTGGGGCTGCCCGCAATTGTTGTGCCGTTGCCGATTGCACCGCGAGACCATCAAACTGCAAACGCCCGAGCCATGGGCTCCGCCGTCGTGTGTGTCAACGACAGTGAATGCAACGCCGAACGGTTGGCCACGGTGCTCAGCGAGATCGTAACTACCCCAGGGCAGCTGTCGAAAATGTCGGCCGACGCGCAGTTGTTGGGACGCCGTGATGCCGTTCAACGAGTTGCCGATCTAGTGGAATTGCACGCCCGGAAATCAGCGGCAGCATGAGCTCGCTTGTCGGCGGTGATGGATTTGTTGACCTGTCCGCGCCGCGGCGGATCCATGTGTCTGGGGTCGGCGGGGCCGGCATGAGCGGCATCGCGATATTGCTGCATCACGGTGGCCACCGAGTAACGGGATCTGATCGAAGCGAATCGCCGTTTCTGGCTCCGTTGCGATCGCTGGGTATTCCGATTTCCGTCGGGCATACACCGGAGCACATTTTGGCGGCCGATCTAGTCGCTGTCTCAGTCGCAGTACCCGAGACCGACGACGACTTGGTCGCCGCTCGATCGGCCGGAATTCCGGTCGTGCGCCGGACTGTGATTCTGGCTGCAGTTGCCAGATCGTTACGGACTATTGCCGTAGCAGGGACGCACGGAAAGTCGTCGACATCGGCGATGTTGGCTGTGGTACTGCGTGCCTGTGGCATCGACATCAACTACCTCGTAGGGGCTACGGTCGTGCAGCTAGGAGGCAACGCCGGCGGCGGCGTCAGCGACCTGTTCGTTTGCGAAGCCGACGAAAGCGATCGCAGCTTCTTGGCGCTTGGAGCGTTCGGCGCGATCGTCACCAACATTGAAGCCGATCACTTGGATGTATACGGATCTCTGGCCAACGTGATCACGGCGTTCACCGAATTCATTGAGGCAATCCGCGGCCCATTGGTGATGTGTGTCGATGATCCAACTGCGGCAACGCTTGCGCAGAAAGTCGGGGCCGTTACGTACGGAGAGTCGAGCGGCGCAGTATTTATTGTGCGCCACTTCGAGCCTGTGGCAATAGGGTCCAGATGTGAGGTGATGGACACCCGCTCGGGAGAGACCGCGGTTGTCACGCTGGCGGTACCCGGACGTCATATGGCGCTCAACGCCGCCGGCGCCATAGCCATGGCGTCGTGCCTTGGTGTGAACATGACAGAGGCCGCCGCGGCCGTCGCCACATACCGCGGAATTGGTCGTCGATTCGAGTCTCGTGGCACTAGCGGCGGCGTAAGGTTTTTCGACGACTATGCCCACATGCCCGCTGAACTCAGCGCCAACTTACAAGCTGCCCGTGATCTGCAAGCGCATGACACCGACGAACTCACGCGTTTGGTGGCGGTATTTCAACCTCACTTATTCTCGCGGACGCACCACAACGCCGCCGGTTTTGGCGCCGCTCTTTCGGCCGCTGATGTGGTAGTGTTGGCACCGATCTATGGTGCACGCGAGCTGCCCATCGACGGCGTCACAGCGGCGAATATTGCCGTTCATATCCGCAGGGGCGTTCAGGTTGTCGTGGCCGAAACTCGCGCTGATCTTGCCGCGACGACGCTTTCGATTTTGCGTGTAGGCGACCTCTGCCTGACGTTTGGAGCGGGTGACATCACCTCGCTCGCCGATGAGATCGCCGCACTGAATCGCCACGACGTTGTGACCGACGGTGTCTGAAATGTCGCCGATCAGTTCCGACGAAGCAATCGAAAATGTGTTGATCGCACTGCCGGGTGTGTCGGTTCGCGGTGCCAATATCGGTGGGATGACGACGTACCGAGTTGGTGGACCAGCGCGTGTACTTGTGGTGGCAGAATCGGTCGAACAACTCAGCGTGCTGTGCCGGGTAATAGCGCTATCGGCCGTGAGCGTCGTGGTGCTCGGATTCGGATCGAACATGTTGGTGAGCGATGACGGCTTTGACGGAGTAGCCGTATGTTTGGCCAGCAGCATGTCGGCAATGCAACGCGTCGACATCACCACGATTCGCGTCGGAGCACGCGCCTCGCTACCCGTGTTGGCTCGATGGAGCGTGGAGGAGGGGCTGACTGGATTTGAATGGGCCGTTGGCGTGCCCGGCACAGTCGGGGGAGCGGTGCGAATGAATGCGGGCGGGCACGGTTCTGAAATGTCCCATGCGCTCACGAGGGTCCGCGTTTTTGATCTGCGAACCGGCGAGGATGTGTGGATGCAATCGTCGGAACTTTACCTTGCCTATCGGGGCTCGGCGTTGCAGGCTCACGACATAGTGGTCGAGGCCGAATTTTCACTCAAGCGAGGCGACCGACAACACGGCGCCGATGAACTCAAACAGATCGTGTCGTGGCGGCGCAGCAATCAACCCGGCGGCCGCAACGCCGGAAGTGTTTTTGCCAATCCTCCCGATGATTCTGCGGGGCGACTTATCGATATGTGTGGGCTGAAGGGGTTCCGTATTGGGTCGGCTCACGTGTCGACTAAGCATGCGAATTTCATTCAATCAGACGAGGGTGGTACCGCAACCGATGTGTTTTCGGTGATGTCCCATGTGCGTCGCGAAGTCGTGCAACAGCAAGGTGTGACATTGCGAATCGAAAACGAACTTGTTGGATTTTCGACAGCCCAGCGCACCGAATTGGGGCTGTCTTGAGCGATGTGACTTTCGAGGGCGATGTCGATGACATTGACGCGCCACACAACGCGTGCGAAACCGACGACATTCACGCGCCACACAACGCGTGCGAAACCGATGGGCTCCACAGCGAAGAAGTCAGCGAAAATTCCGACGTCGTCATCGACTTGACCGACGTCGCGCTCAGGCAGGCGACCACCGGATCGCCGCATCCGATTCGTCCTTTTCTGGACGCCAAAGTTCGGGCTCGTCGCATTGCGCTCAAACGAGCCGTCGGCCGGCGGCGGCTTCGTCGGCTGATTTGGATTGGTTCAATTGTCGGATCCATTGGGTTGGTGTGGGCACTCTTTCGCTCGCCTTTGCTCGACGTCAACGCGGTGCGTGTGAGTGGCCTCAAGAGCGCGCTGCCGGAGTCGATTCAGAAGGTGGCCAAGGTGAGCACCGGCGAGGCAATGATTGACATCGACGTCAACGATGTCGCTCGCCGAATTAGTGCGCTGCCATACGTGAAATTTGTGGAAGTCGATCGCCAATGGCCCGGCACGCTTCGGATCAAAATTACCGAACGTACGGCGGCGCTAGCGGTCGCTCTCGGAAGTGAATTTGCGCTCGTGGATGAGTCAGGCGTGTTCTTTCGCAAGACGGCCGTGCGCCCTCTGAACGTCGTAGTTGTTTCGGGTATCCCTGGTGTGACAAAGCCAGGCGACAAGCTGATTGGTTCGGCGAGCAACATCGTGAGTTTCGCCCAAGACATCCCTTTGTCGGTCGTGGAAATGTTGGGTATTGACACGCTGAGTCGTGACGACCGCGGTTCGTACACCATGTCATTGCGCTCGGGTCAAGTCGTGATTGTCGGGGATCCCGTGCAAGCTCGTGCCAAACTGTCTGCAGTAGCTGCAGTTCTTGAGACCAAAGAAGGCAAGGGCGCACATCGAATCGATGTGCAAGTGCCGGAGCTTCCTGTGGTTGGATCATGAACTTTGGACACGCTCAATACCGTTGTGGTTTCGTAGGTGCCTTGACCTGCGGGCTCGCGCACTGTACACATTCAACACTAACTGTAACTTTACATAACTCTCTACCTCGACAAGAGGTTGAGTGTCGGAAGGAATTCGCATGAGTAACCCACAGAACTATCTAGCGGTCATCAAGGTCGTCGGTGTGGGCGGGGGCGGTGTCAACGCCGTCAATCGCATGATCGAGGGCGGCTTGCGCGGCGTTGAATTTCTGGCCGTCAACACCGACGCCCAAGCACTGCTCATGAGCGATGCAGACGTCAAACTCGACATTGGGCGTGACCTCACACGGGGGCTCGGCGCGGGTAGTGATCCCGAGGTCGGTCGACGTGCCGCAGAAGATCACAGCGACGAGATTCAAGAAGCGTTGCGCGGTAGCGACATGGTGTTTATCGCCGCCGGCGAAGGAGGGGGCACCGGTACCGGTGCCGGGCCGGTGATCGCCGAAATTGCCAAGGGTATGGGTGCGCTCACAATTGGTGTCGTGACTCGTCCGTTCACCTTCGAGGGCCGCCGCCGATCGGTACAAGCCGACCAAGGCGTGCAACGATTGAAAGAAAAAGTTGACACGCTGATCGTGATCCCTAACGATCGTTTGCTGACCGTAGCGACCGAGAAAACGTCGATGGTCAATGCGTTCAAGATGGCAGACGATGTGTTGTATCAAGGGGTGCAAGGCATCACCGATTTGATCACCACGCCGGGCCTGATCAATACCGACTTCGCCGACGTGCGCATGATCATGGCCAACACCGGCACCGCACTGATGGGCGTCGGCCGGTCCTCTGGCGATGGCCGCGCTCTGGACGCCGCCCGGGCCGCAATTTCGAGCCCATTGCTTGAATCAGCTATTGATGGCGCTCGGGGTATTTTGCTCAACATCTCTGGCGCCAGCGATCTCAAACTGTTCGAAATCAACGAGGCCGCGGAAATTATTCACAGTGTTGCTCACCCCGATGCCAACATTATTTTCGGTACCGTTATCGACGATTCGCTGGGCGACGAAGTCCGGGTCACGGTGATCGCTACCGGGTTCGATCGGATCGAAGCCGTGCCGGATGCACGCAAACGCTCCGAGCCAACATCTATCAAATCAGCACCGTCGGCATCGAAAGACGTGTTCGCCACCGGCGACGAATTGGACCTTGGCGATGACGATGATTTCGATGTCCCGTCCTTTTTGAAATAGGTATGTGTCGTGGTCGAAATTGACCACAGTGACAGTCGGTGGATTGAATGCCGAGTGCCGACAACCTGTGGCGTCGTCACGGCTCGATTCACTACCCGTAATGCTGGCGACTTTTCAGCCAATCAACCAGTCGACGAGTTAGCCAATAATCGGCGCGATGCATGTCCTCATGGAGTCTCCTGGCTGCATCAGGTTCATTCTGCGGTGGCGTTCGTGGTGCGTCAGCCGACGCAGCATCAGGGTCGCCAGGGTGACTCGCTGGTCTGCACGATCGCCAACGCCGCAGCCGCCGTTCAAACAGCGGATTGTGTGCCGGTTTTGCTGGTAGCGGACGACGGAATCTTTGGCGTGGTGCACGCGGGTTGGCGAGGTGCGCTCGCCGGGGTAGTTGACACATCAATGGCAATAATGAGATCGGCGACAATGAGACCTTTCACGGCGATCATTGGTCCGTGTATCCATGCCAGGCAGTATGAATTCGGCGACGGTGATCTACGGCGTATGGTCGATTCGTTCGGCTCGGAAGTTGAGTCCACAACGGCGTGGGGGAGCCCGAGTTTGGACATGGTCGCTGTAGTGCGTCGAGCGCTTGCCCGCAGTGGAGTCGACATGGTGGTGGATCTCGATATCTGCACCGGCGAAGACATGAGGTTTTTTTCTTTTCGCTGTCGAGCCGACGCTGCACGACAAGCGCTGATTGCATGGCGGAGTGACGATGAGTGATGCAACCTTGCTAACCCTGAGTGAGCTGGAACACAATGCCTCCGACCTGGCGTCGCGAATTATGGCAACGGGTGTGGAAGCCGGCGCGGTCACGGTGCTGGCCGTCACGAAGACTTTTCCTATCGAGGTGGTGGCTCTCGCCCGCTCGGCCGGTTTCGTCGACCTGGGCGAAAACTATCCCCAAGAACTGGCGAAGAAGGCTGCGGCAACATCGCAGGACGTCGGCATTCGATGGCATGCCATTGGTCAGTTGCAGCGCAACAAGGTCAAATTGATTGCTCCCTTTGTCGCGCTGTGGCAAACGGTCGATCGTGTTGAGCTCGTGGAAACGATTGCCCGCCATTCCCCGAGCGCAAACGTTCTGGTGCAAATAAATCTCACGAATGACCCACACAGGGGCGGTTGCCGGCTGAGTGAAGTCGAGTCGCTGGTAACCAAGATTACCCAAGCCGGTCTGGTCGTCCAGGGCCTAATGACGGTCGGTCCATTGCCCGGTGAGGGTAATGCCAGCGCAGGATTTCGCGCCGTGCGTGCAATGGTGGACGAGCTCGGGTTGTCTATTTGTTCGATGGGCATGAGTGACGATTTCGAAATCGCTCTGGGTGAGGGTTCCACGATGATTCGAATCGGGTCGGCGTTGTTTGGCAAACGTCACAGTTGAAGCGAATTGCCGAACTAGGCTGCACGTATGTCTAAATTCCGGCGGTTGACGCAGTATCTGGGTCTGGGCGACGATGCAGAGTACGACGACGACTACGAACAGCAGTGGGAAAACGAGGGCTACGACGAGCCAGCAGTCGTGACGCGTCCGACACCGTCCAACATTCACCCACCAACCACCGGCACTGTGCGTGCTGTACCGGTGCCGCCAGGTCGCAGCGGACCGCCCGGGGTAGCCCGTCAGCAGCCCGGAGTAACCCGCCAGCAACCCGGAGCAACTCGTCAGCAAACGCGTCGTGAACCCGCTGGCGAACGCGATCGTCACGATCGTGGGGACGACCGTTCGCCAACGGAACGGTCGCGCCCAAACCGGTCTGACGGTCCAGTCACATCAGGTACGTCAGCGGTGCGGCCAATGGCGCAATCGCAGCCAGCCAAAGTCACCACTATCAACGTCGAATCGTTCAATGACGCCCAACTCATTGGCGATCGAATGAAATCCGGTCAGCCGGTGATCATCAATGTTGCCGGTGTTGATCGAGATTTGTTACGTCGCATCATCGATTTTTCGTCCGGTGTCGTGTACGTGCTCAACGCCAAAATGGAACGGGTTACCGAGAAGGTGTACCTGCTGACTCCAGCGAATGCTGAGGTGTCAGTAGAAGATCGCCGACGCCTTCGCGAGCGTCCTTCGCAGGAGTAAATCGCTAGCGAGCCACCGCGAATTGTTAACGAATGTCGTAGTTTCGGCAATGGTTCACCACTTGACTGGTCGCTGGCGATTACGCTGACGGGATGGACGTCAGCGCAAAGATGCTTCATGACGTGGAATTCCGTGAACGGTTCCGCGGCTATGACCCCGACGAAGTTGATGACTTTCTCGAGCGAGTTGCAAAAGCGGTAGAGCAACTCCAATCGCGCCTCAAAGAGGCCAACGAGCGAGCCGATGCAGCAGAGATAAAAGCGGCCAGTGGTGCCGATATCGACGAGTCGTTGCGGCGCACTTTAGTGCTGGCACAACGCACCGCCGATCAAGCTATTGCCGAGGCAGAAGAGCAAGCGCGCAACCGAATGCAACAGGCTGAGGATGAGGCGGCATTGATTACTGCCAAAGCCAACGAGCGTTCGGCGCGAGTGCTGGCGGATGCCGATGTGCGAGCGTCCACGGTAGTGTCGGAAGCCGATCGGCGAGCAGCGTCGACGCTGGCCGATGCCGATAGTCAAGCCGCCAGCAAACTGGCCGTCGCACAGCAAGAAGCGGCCGTGCGTTTCGGCTCGACGCACGAACGATTGCAAAAGGAAGTCATCTCGCTGGACGAACGGCGCACGCAACTGGCCGGCGATGTCGAGGCTCTGGAGCACTTCATTGAAATCCGTCGCGAAGGTTTGCGTCGCACGATCGACCGTTTGCAAGTGGTACTCGACGATCCAGACCATTTGCACCACGAAGACGCGCCCGCGTTGGCCGCGAAATCATTGACTGACGAAGAGCGCGGTTGGATGGCCAAGCCCCTCAACGCCGCCACTGAGATTGACGCGGCGCCTGGCGCGTCGGCGATGCCTGGGGCCAAGGCCGACGACGCCTCGTCCACCCCCGTGCAGGCCGAGCATTCTTCGACAAACGGCACATCGGCTCTCGGGGCCATCCGCAGCGAAGAAGCCTTCCTCGCCGAGATCAAGGCAAAATCTGCGCAAGACGCTGCCGACGCTCCAGCTGGGAACACGTCTGCTGCGATCACGCCGCCGCCTAATTCGGTGCCGAGTGTTATCGCCGGCTCGATGGGGTCTACCAATGGTGATGGCCGTGCCAGTCTGGCGGCATTGGTCACTGGCCTAGGTTCACCCGAGGTGACCGATGCGGATGTGATCGTCGATATTGATGCGTCAGATGACGACGACGATGAGCAACGCCGGGGCCTGTTTCGTCGGCGGGCGTAAGGCCTACTGGGTTACCGGGCATTCGCCCCGACACTTAATCAGTCGTGTTATGCGACGCCCGTCAAGCAAAATGAGAGTTCTATGACGTACCCCACGGTCGATTCGCAGCCTAGTTTTCCCGCGCTGGAAACTGACGTATTGGCGCGTTGGGAAACTGACGACACCTTTCGGCGTTCAGTGGCTCGACGCGATGCGGGCATCAATGGAAGCAACGAATTCGTGTTCTACGATGGTCCGCCGTTTGCCAACGGGCTACCGCACTATGGCCATCTACTCACAAGTTACGTGAAAGACGCCGTACCGCGCTACCAAACTATGAAAGGTCGGCGTGTCGAGCGTCGGTTTGGTTGGGACTGTCACGGGCTACCCGCCGAAGTAGAAGCAGAGCGCCGTTTGGGGCTCAAGACTCGCAAAGACATTCTCGAGCTGGGGGTGGCGGAATTCAACGCCGTGTGCCGGTCAAGCGTGTTGGAGTACACCCAAGAATGGGAAACCTACGTAGACCGTGCAGCGCGCTGGGTGGATTTTCGCAACGACTACAAAACGCTGGATCTGTCGTACATGGAGTCCGTCATGTGGGCGTTCAAGACCTTGTTTGACAAGGGTTTGATCTACGAAGGTTTCAAAGTATTGCCGTACTGTTGGCGCTGCGAGACGCCGCTGTCGAATACCGAAACGCGCATGGATGACGTGTACCGGCAGCGTCAAGACCCCGCGCTGACGGTGGCGTTTCTTCTCGACAATGGCGACAAGATTTTGGCGTGGACAACAACGCCGTGGACATTGCCGGCCAACCTGGCGTTGGCAGTTGGGCCCGAGATCACTTATGCGATCGTGGCACGTGATGGGGAACGCCTGATCCTTGCCGAATCACGATTGGCGGCATACGAAAAGGAACTCGACGGATTCACTGTCGTGGCCACTATGCCCGGAAGTGAACTGGTCGGACGCCGGTATATCCCGTTGTTCGATTTTTTGGCCGATCAACCCGATGCATTTCGCGTGTTGAGCGCAGACTTTGTTTCGACGGAAGATGGCACGGGCGTGGTGCATTTGGCCCCTGGGTTCGGGGAAGACGATCAAATGGTGTGCAACGCGGCGGGCATTGCCACCGTGGTGCCCATGGACTCGGCGGGCTGCTACACCGCTGAAATCAAGCCTTGGTTCGGGGTGCACGTTTTCGAGGCCAACCCGCTGGTGATTCGGGCACTCAAAGCCAACGGCGTGGTGATCCGGCACGAAACCTACGATCATCCGTATCCGCACTGTTGGCGATGCAACCAACCGCTGGTGTACAAAGCCGTATCATCGTGGTTTGTGGAAGTGACAAAATTTCGTGACCGCATGGTCGAGCTGAACGCCGACATCACGTGGGTTCCTGCTCACGTGAAAGAAGGCAGTTTCGGAAAGTGGATCGCCAATGCGCGCGATTGGTCGATTTCGCGAAATCGTTTTTGGGGTTCGCCCATTCCTGTGTGGCGCAGTGACAATCCCGACTTCCCCCGCACGGACGTGTACGGCTCGTTGGACGACATTGAGCGAGATTTTGGCGTGCGTCCAACCGACCTTCATCGGCCATTCGTCGACGATTTGATCCGTCAGAACCCCGACGATCCGAGCGGCAGCTCGATGATGCGACGAGTGCCCGAGGTGCTCGATTGTTGGTTTGAATCTGGTTCGATGCCATTTGCGCAAGTGCATTACCCGTTCGAAAATCGCGACTGGTTCGAGCAGCATTATCCAGGCGATTTCATTGTCGAATATCTCGCCCAAACGCGTGGCTGGTTTTACACGTTGCACGTCTTGGCCACGGCGCTGTTTGATCGTCCTGCCTTTCGCTCGTGTGTGTCGCATGGTGTGGTGCTCGGCAACGATGGCGCCAAAATGTCGAAGTCGCTGCGGAACTACCCCGACCCCTATGAGATGTTCAATACCTATGGCTCTGATGCCATGCGATGGTTTCTGTTGAGCTCCACCATTTTGCGTGGCACCGATTTGTCGGTCACCGAGCAAGGCATTCGCGAGTCGGTCCGGCAGAGCATTTTGCCAATGTGGAACGCGTGGTATTTCTTTAGTCTCTATGCCAACGCCGACCGCATCGTGGGGCACATTCGACACGATCAACCCAACGTATTGGATCAATACATACTGGCGAAGGCCGATGCTTTGGTTCACGACGTCACGACAAGCATGGACGTGTACGACATGTTCGCGGCGTGCGGCGCCATCCGTGAGTTTCTCGACGCGCTGAACAACTGGTACATCAGGCGCAGCCGCGACCGATTTTGGAACGGCGACCAAGATGCATTCGACACGCTGTATACCGTGCTCGACACCGTCACACGCGTGAGCGCGCCGCTGTTGCCCCTGGTGTCAGAAGCTATCTACGGTGGAATGCACGACGGTGAGTCGGTGCATCTCACCGATTGGCCGCTCGTTCGTAATGTTGAACGCGGCTCAGATCTGGTCACGTCGATGGACCGAGTGCGAGAGGTGTGTTCGTCGGCCCTGAGCGTGCGCAAAATCCAACAACTCCGCGTGCGTTTGCCACTTGCTGAATTGGTATACGCCGATGTCGACGCAGAATCGCTGGCACCGTATGTGTCGTTGATTATGGACGAACTCAATGTGAAATCTGTCCGCCTGGTGACCGACGTAGCGACTGCAGGCGCGCAAGTACTGCAAGTGTCACCCAAAGAACTCGGCCCGCGCCTGGGCAAAGATGTGCAACGAGTCATCAAAGCCGTCAAGGCATCCGATTGGTCGATCGTGGGCGATTCGGTGATGGCTGGAGGCGTCGAGTTGCTACCCGGCGAGTTTGACCTCAAGCTCGTACCGCTGCACCCCGAACGCAGCGCAGCGTTGCCCGGCAACGCCGGCGTTGTTGTACTCGACACCGTGGTTACCCCCGAGCTTGAACGCGAAGGCCGTGCCCGCGATTTGGTGCGCATGATTCAGCAGGCGCGTCGCGATGCGGGTCTCAACGTGAGTGATCGAGTTGCTCTGACCGTTTCTGCTTCCCCAGATTGGCTCGAAGCGCTCAGCTATTTTGAGTCGTTTGTTGCCGCCGAAACGTTGTCGACGAGCGTCGCCACAGCACTCAGCGATGGTGACCCGATCATTGCGGTGGCACGTGTATGACGGTGATCGGCCTTGATGAGTTTGAACGTCGTTTGAATTCAAAACTTGTTGGTCGCGTAGACTGCAAATCCGTGTTTGACCGAGGGGAGAGGGCATAAATGGCAGAACGGC
>JAYWAI010000115.1:0-2367 GCA_043782545.1 Acidimicrobiia bacterium | reverse complement strand
CCATGGCCGACGGGCCACCCCACCAACGTGCGCTGAATCGCCAGACCAGCTCATCGGACTTGCGATCAGCCGACATCATGAGCATTGGCTTGGGCCATAACGCTTCGACCGCGGCCACGATCGCTGCGGCCTCCTCATCGGTCGGCGTCGGCGAGATCGCCACGCTACCCACGCGGCTCATAGCCGGCACCGAGCCGCATTCACGCGACACGAACCCAATTGAGCCGCATTCACGCGGCTCATAGGGGCACGTTGCCGTGTTTGCGCTTTGGCAATTCTTCGCGTTTGGAGCGCAGCACGTTGAGGCCTTGGATCAGGCGGATACGGGTCTCGGCGGGGTCGATCACGTCATCCACGAAACCGCGCTCGGCCGCCGCGTACGGGTTGGCAAATTTTTCGGTGTACTCGTCGATCAGTTCCTTGCGGCGCGCTACGGGGTCGGTGGCCTCGTTGAGCTCACGGCGATACACAATCTCGACCGCACCTTGGGGACCCATAACGGCCAGTTCGGCTGTCGGCCATGCGTACGCCAAATCGGCACCGATCGATTTCGAGTTCATCACTACGTAGGCGCCGCCGTACGCCTTACGCGTCACGATCTGGATTCGGGGCACGGTCGCCTCGCAGAATGCGTACAGCAACTTGGCGCCGTGACGGATGATGCCGCCATACTCCTGGTCAACGCCGGGCAGAAACCCGGGCACATCCACGAACGTGACTAGCGGGATGTTGAACGCATCACAGGTGCGCACAAAACGCGCTGCCTTCTCGGAGCTCTCGATATCGAGCACGCCGGCCAACATCATCGGCTGGTTGCCAACAATGCCCACAGGGTGTCCATCAAGGCGAGAAAAACCGCACACAATCGACCCTGCCCACTTCGGAAAATACTCGAAAAATTCTCCGTTATCAGCACAGGCCTTGATCACCTTGCGCATGTCGTATGGCTTGTTGGGCGAGTCGGGCATGAGTTCGTTGAGCTCTGGGCACAACCGATTGGGATCGTCAGTCGGCTCAGATGCCGGCGGCTGCTCCAGATTGTTGGACGGCAAGAAGCTCAACAGATAGCGAACGTCTTCGATGCACGACATTTCATCGGGCGACACGAACGTGGCCACACCCGACTTTGTTGAATGCGATTTGGCGCCACCCAATTCTTCGAGCGTGACCTCTTCGCCGGTCACCGTTTTCACCACGTCGGGCCCGGTAATGAACATGTGCGATGACTCATTCACCATGAAAATAAAGTCGGTCATGGCGGGGCTGTACACGGCACCACCGGCGCACGGCCCGAGGATCACGCTGATTTGTGGAATGACGCCGGAACTCATGGCATTGCGACGGAAAATACCGCCATAGGAATCCAGAGACACCACGCCTTCTTGGATACGGGCGCCTGCACCATCATTCAAGCCGATCATCGGTGCGCCGACGCTGAGAGCGAGGTCCATTACCTTGTGAATTTTTTCGGCGAACACCTCGCCGAGCGCCCCGCCAAACACCGTGAAATCTTGAGAAAAGACAAACACCTTGCGGCCCTCGACCGTGCCCCAGCCGGTGACAACACCGTCGGTGTAGGGATGCTCTTCAAGGCCGGCGGCTGTCGAACGATGACGCGCCAGCATGTCGAGTTCGTTGAACGATCCAGGGTCAAGGAAGGCATCGATACGCTCCCGGGCGAGCAGCTTGCCCTTGGCGTGTTGACGTTCAATCGACCTGGCCGCGCCCGGCGACAACGCCTGCGCCTTGCGATCGGCAAGGTCACGAAGTTTGGCCTGTAATGGATGCTCACTCACGGAGGCCAACTCTACCGACCACAGCATGCCCGACCCCAAGGGTGCTCACGATTCCGCCGAGCCATCGGTGCCATAAATTGCATCGAAAATTCGCCAAGCGAAGAAGTACCGATTCCTCTTGCGGCCCGTGACCTCGGTGAGATCTCCTCGATCCACGAGAGTGCCGATCGTTGACAAAGCGGTCGGATACGAAACATCGAGCGCTTTCGCCAACAAGTTGGGGGACACGAACGGGTTCCCAAACAATTGGTCAGCAGCGCGCACCACGTTCGATGAAACACGCTCGGCGAGCAATCGTTGCCGCATCTCAAGTTGCAATTGGACGAGCCTCACTGTTCGTTCTTCCGCGTCAGAAGCTTGGGCGGCAACGCCTCGCGGAAGGTCTCCCTCAAGGCGCGCCAAGCCGTGATCGAGCACGGCAATGTAGTTGCCAACCTCATGCGCATCATCACGTGTCTGCGGTTGTCCGTCATCGAATCCGGACTCGTAACGCAGCAAATCTTCGACGCCAGTACGGGTCCCCTCGATTCGCGAACTCAGGACAGCCTCAAGTGGCACGTGGGGTGCCATC
>JAYWAI010000114.1:0-6254 GCA_043782545.1 Acidimicrobiia bacterium | reverse complement strand
CCGATCGAATCAAACCCGCTGATTGCCGATGTCAACGTGATCGTGCCGAAAGCCGTCACGGTGACTGGGACATCGAAGCCGCGATTGGTGCCCGGCTGTAGGTCAAACGCGGCCGGGGCTGCGGGCATACCGCTCAGGTCGGCTAGCCCGGCTGGCGCAGCGGCGAGGATCGCGCCGCTGTCAAACGTGATGCCGGTCAGAGCGCCGACGCCATCGCCCGACGCCGAAACCTGTACGTGGATTGGCACCACTGATCCAAGGGTGGGAGTGGTGGATGTGTTCGGCGAAATCGCGACGGAGAGTTTCGGTGCGGCCACGTCGATGGTCTTACTGATGCTGTCGGTTAAGCCCACAGCATCTCGTACGCTCAACGTCGCCGTATATGTGCCCGGTTTGTCGAATGTGACGGTGATGGCCGGCCCGACCGACCCGGACGTGGCTCCGCCGGACACGGTCCAGGTCTGATCAAGTGCCCCGCCATTAGGGTTCGTTGTCGTCGACACGAGTTGGTACGACCCCGGTGTCAGCGCTGCTGGAGAAATGGTGAAGTCGGCAACTGGAGGTTGGACGTTGTTGTTCGCCCCGCCGGCCATCGTGGCCACCGCACCGAACGACGATCCCGTACACGTGATACCTGGCGGGCCCGGGCATGGATACACGCCGTCGCCGCGCACCTTCACGTAGTAGGCCCACTCGGCGTCGGCGAAGAACGGATTCGTGACCACACTGGCGTCCCAGGCGACGTCGAATATGCATGCGCGAGTCGGACCATTCGAACACGATGGGTTGGCGAACTGCAATGGTTCGTAGGTGTTCACTGTTGTCGTCGCGAACCATTTCGACCATGCGCCGAGTGGCTTGCGGTACTTGGCCAGCACACTCACACCGCTGGCCCAATTCATTTCGATCGACTCCCCGCTGGGAAGGGCGTTTGCCGGGAGTTCGCCCGAGACAGTGAAATTGACCTGTTGCGTCGGCCCCCCTGCCGTGTACGACTCGATCGTGGGCGATACCGTGAGCGCTACCGGACCGCCGGAGAAATTGCCGCCACTGACCCAAGGGTCCGAACAGTAGAAGCCACCGAGGTTGGCGTCGCCAGCGGTGAGCTGTGCGGCGATCTCGGCGCAGACTTGGGCGAGCGTCGGCGGGGTCGTCGGCGTCACTTGTGCTGCCGACGCGGTGTGCGTGGCCCCACCGCCCGAGGCGCTGGGGAGTAGGCCGACGATTGATAACAGAGCCACCGAGATGGCTGCGGCGAGGAGTGTGGAGCGGCGTGAGGGTTTGCGGATGTTCATGCGGTGGGTTCTCCTTGCGTGGTTGATCGCCGCAGGAAGGCGATCAAAGAATCGATGTCGGCGACGGTCTCTCGCTCGCCCGAAGCGACGTGTTCGACTTGGCCGACGACATCGCCTGACCGCAAGCAGTCGGGCAATAGTCGAAGGACGAACGATTCAGTCACAGTGACGGACGATACGAATCGCGTGTACCAGTCGCGTACCAGCAACAGACCAACGGCGCGGCTCTATCAAGAACGGATACGAGGCGAATATCGGGTTGTGACCAATCGTGCGGTTAGTCGAGGCTTGGCAACCCGAGTTCGTCGCGTATGGCCCTGGCGCGCGACATCCAGTGTGCCGATTCCGCGGCACGCCCCGCGCGCTGAAGGACCTTGGCCGTCGATAACGCTAGGGCATCATCGAACGGGTCAATCGCCAGCTTGGCTTCGGCGGTGGTGATGACGCCATCTGGATCGCCTCGCTCGACGTATTCCGCGGCAAGCAGCGCCAGTACTCGCACGGCGCGTCGTTGGAGACGCTCGCGGGGCGCCACGGTCCACTCGTCGAAGCGGTCGCTTGGAAGAAGTTCACCGGTGTACGCAGCGGCCGCGGAACACAACGCCTCGAGACGTTCGGAGGTGGTGTTGGCCACGGCGGATTGGGCCAGTTGCTCGAAACGTCGAGCATCGACGTCGGTACCGGGAGCGAGGGCGATTGCGCCTCCCGTGCGGTCGAGTACGGGAGCAGCAGAACGGACTCGGGTGAGCACATTGCGGAGTCGCCGTCGTCCTACTTCCGTGTCGGTGTCGGGCCACATTGCATCGGCGAGTTCGTCGAGTGGCATAGCCCTCCCGGCCACGGCGAGGAGTTTGACGACCTGTGACGGACGACCGTTTGGCAGCTCGACGAGTCGTCCATCGACGCTCACCGCGAAGCCACCGAGCACGCTGACTGAAACGCTTGCGGTGGGTAGTGCTGGCCCCGCTCGGAGCCGGCTCCAAATTTCTGGTTCGTGCAACATCGCCAGTTCGGGATATCCCAAGGACTCCAATGTCTCGGCCGCCGAGTCGGCAAGTGCGTGCGCCGCTAATTCGTCGCCAGCGCGCCAGCGGGCATTGGCGCGCAGCAGCGTGATTCTCCACGAGTTCGATTCGTTGAGATAGTTGTCCGATCGCGGTGCGCCGAGAACTGCTTCGGCATAGTCAGGGTCGCCGATGCGGGCCGCGACAATCCCTGCCGCGACCTCAGGGATCTCCGGCCATCCCTGCGCAACCGCCTGGCGGGCCGCCCGTTCGAGGTAGTCGCGGGCCAGGTCGTACTCGCCGACGACGGCCGCAACCTCGGCGGCCTCGGACAGGAACTGGGTGCCGGTCGGGTGGTCGAGCCAATCGCCTGGATGTCGTTCAGTCTCCCGTAGCCAGCGAAGTGTTGTGGCCGCGTCTCGGCTTCGGGAGACGACCCGTGCCTGCTCCCAGGCGGCGTAGCCGAGGATCCGCTCGTCGCCATGGGCCCGTCCGATGATGCGCGCATCGGCGAGTGCCGACAAGGCTTCTTCGTCGCGCCCGATGGTAGCGAGCACGTTGGCCAGGAAGGTGAGTTGCACGGCGCGTTGACGACTCCGTCGACCCAAAAGAGCGATGCCCTCTGACTGGGTCGCGACCGCCCGTTCGAAGTCGCCGCGGGCGAAGTGCACCGAGTAGCCGAGCGTGCACAAAGCATCGGCGACCCAGATGTCGTTGCCGAGCGCCCGCGCCGCTCCCGCGGCCTCGGCCAACAGATGCGAGGCGTCGATGAGCGATCGTGGATCGCCACGCCATGCCGTGGCCCGTCCGACGGCGCGCAAGCAGCGGGCTCGGGTGATCTGCTCCCCGGCCGGTGTGACACTGAGCAGCGCCCGCCCACGTGTTTCAGCGATCTCGATGAGCGAGTCCCTGGCAAAGTCGCAGACACGCTCAGCCTCGATTTCTCGGGCCAGGGCACTATCGGCCAGTGCTTCGGTGATCGTCTCGAGCCGGTCCAGCAAGCGTGTGCGCAGTTCGATCCTGACGCGGCTCTCAGCAGCCCGGGCGACCTGAGCAAGGCAACGAGGGAATTGCTTGACAACGGTGTCCGGAACTGCGTCGAGAAGTGCAGTCACCCCGTCCACGTCGAGTTCGTCGAGTGCCGAGTAGGGCATCGTGCCGATGAGCCGGCAGGCATCGGCGGGCCGACTCACGGCCATCACCATGTCGAGTGCTCCCGTCACCTCACCTGCGGCGAACATCAACTCGGCGGCATGTACGGCATCGTCGGGGTCAACCCGCCCTCTGCGTCGGAGGTGGTCGCGGACCGAATCCGACAACCGCCACCATTCGCCGGCGCGGCGCACTGGCAGTCCAGCGGCCAGCGCGTCGGCGACCAGGTTCGGCATGCCAACGGCCTCGCCGATCTCGACCGATAGGACTGGCAGGAACCCGAGAAGAATCTGTGCCCTTTTGTCCAGAGCGGTGTCCTGGCCGACCAGCCGGTCGACGAGCGCGTCGATCTGCAGGGGCACGTTGTCGAGGTCCACGCCACGTGACCGCATGGTTGCCGCCAACCCGATCATTGCCGGCCAACCCCCTGATTCCTGGGCGATCGAGCGGGCCCATTCCTCGGCATCGAGGGAGTCGTCGCCGAGACCGGTGAGTAGTTCCTGAGTCTCGCCGGCCGAGAACGCGAGATCGTTCGCACCTATCCGGTGCTCACCGGGAATCTCGATCGAAAGCGCTCGAGCGGTCACCACGAAACGTGTTCCGGCGCGTTCGCCTACCGCGAACGTGGTCAGGATCGTCTGCGCCCTGACTTCGAGATGGTGTGCGTCCTCGATGATCACTGCCATTGAGTCGGCGGGCGAGGCACGGGTGATCGCGGCGTTCATTTCGGTCACCCGAGTTGTCGCTGGAGCGTCGCTTGCGCCGATCTCGGCCGCGACGACAAGCCCGGCGCCACGACAGGCGTCTCGGAGCCGGGCGGCAAAGCGCTCGACGGACGTGTCGTCGGGGCCGAGGCGGACATGGACGCGGGACGTCGCGTTGGCGGTCAGTTGTTCAGCGAATGTGGACTTGCCATAGCCCCCGGGGGCTTCGAGCACAACCATCGCGGAATGGGCGCAGGCCTCGAGTAAGCGTGGTCGAACAATGGTGCGCGACCCCCAGCCCTCGGCGTCGCGCTCCACATGCTGATGGTACGACGCGACGCGCGCTATAACTAATTGGTGTCGAAGGTATGGACGTGGGCATAGCCGTTCTGCACGGGCGCACGAGTAGGTTTTGCGAATGCCTGAAGGTGTTGCGGTGTTGTCGACGATTGGGGACGATTTCGCGGTGATTCATACACCGTTGGCCCCGGGCGCTACTACCCGGCTTGTGGAGGGGCTCGAGCCAGCGACGGAGTATACGATCGATGGTGTCACGTTTACTACGTTGAGCCGGCCGAGCGGCGATCTTCTGAGTGTCTTCACGACAGCGAATGATGTTCACTTTGGTGAAACGCAATGCGGCGTCATCGAAGGCACCGACATCGGTCCCGTGTACGAAGCCGAGCCCGGCGACCGCCCGTATCCAGAAGTCATGAACGCCGCCGCGATACATGAGATGCAGGCCATCCAGAACGGCCGGGGCCCGGATCACGTGTTAGTAAAAGGTGACCTCACCGATGCCGGTACGGCTGGTGAATATCAACTCTTCCTCGACTATTACGGTGCGGCGTTCGGAAAAAAACTCACGCACGTGCGCGGAAATCACGATGCCTACGAGGGTCAACACATCGCCCCACAAATTCCGCAGGTCGTGTATCTCGACGGCGTGACGTTGGCCTTGCTCGATACGACAATTCCGAGGAGTTCGAGCGGGCGCGTGCCGACGGAACAGCTCGAATGGCTCGACGCGGTCGCAGTGTCAGCAACAAATCCGGTGCTCGTTTTTGGCCATCACCCGATCTGGAATTTGGGCGACCCAAAGCGTTCGGCTGACTATTTCGGTATCAATCCGGATGACTCGGAGGCGCTGGCGACGTTCGTCAATCGTCACCCCAATATCTACGGATACTTCGCTGGTCACACGCATCGAAATCGGGTCAGAAAGTTCAAACCGACCGGAAATTTCCCGTGGGTCGAAGTGGCATCGGTCAAAGACTTTCCTGGCGCATGGGCCGAATATCGCGTCTTCGAAAAGGGAATCCAACAGATTTTTCATCGGGTGAGCGATCCAGAAGCGCTTGCGTGGACAGAGAAAACCAAGAACATGTACCACGGGATCTACGAAGATTATGCCCTCGGAAGAGTCCCCGACCGCTGCTTCGTGATCAACACGGATTGACCCAAAAGGAGCTGACCTTGTCGCCTACTCGCGAAGCGTTTGAAAACGTCGGCCACACGATCATCGAACTGGTGGCAACAATCACCGATACAGAGTTCGACATGCCGGGCCTTGGTGAGTGGAACGTGCGTGAACTGCTTGCGCACACCTTGCGTGCCTATTCACTCGTCGGCACCTATCTGGACGCTGGCAGTGTCGAGGGCGAATGCGCCAATGCTGGTGAGTACTACCGCAATGCGTTGCAGGGCGAAGCTGTGCACGCACAAATCGCTCAACGCGCCCGTGACGCTGCGACTGATCTCCGCGACCCCGTAGCGCAAGCGACTACTGCAATCACCGAAGGATTGGCGCGTACGGCGACGGCGAATGACACCGACCAGGTCGCCAGTTTCCTGGGAATGATGCCCTTTAGCGAGTACCTCCGTACCCGACTTTTCGAAGCAACGCTTCATGGGCTCGACCTCATCAATGCTCTCGGTCGCAGTGTCACGCTTCCCCCCGACGCCATTCGCCTCACCCTCGCCACACTGCTTGAAGCCGGCGACGACGCAAAGCTCACGCGCATACTCAAAGCACTCAGTGGGAGAGGCAGCCTGCCAGTCGGCTTCAATATGTTGCAATGAACGACGAAGAACCACGG
>JAYWAI010000113.1:0-2369 GCA_043782545.1 Acidimicrobiia bacterium | reverse complement strand
CTGCGGCGCTTGGCGCGCCGCGGCCCGACGCAGTGACGCTCGGGGCTGCTTTGGACTTCGGGGCCGGTTTCGGCTTGCGGTATCCGGGTTCTTTCATGCACTTCCTCCAAAAAATTCCTCTCCATTGTGCCTGATGAGAGCCACTGCCATGCAGGCGATACCTTCTCGACGGCCCAACGCCCCGAGCCCTTCGGCGCGTTTTCCTTTGATATTGCAGGGCGCTTGCAACACTCGCGAAAGATTGTCGCGTATCTCAGACTTGCGGGGTGCCAGTTTCGGAACCTCACAAATCACCGTGCAATCCGCGTTTACTACCCGATAGCCGGCGCCGTGCACCCGCTCGAGCGCGTCGGCCAAAATCATCATCGAATCGGCGTTGTGAAGCGCGGCGTCGGTATCTGGGTACAACTCACCAATATCGCCGAGGCCGGCCGCACCCAAAATCGCATCGGTCAACGCGTGGGCGATCACGTCGCTGTCACTATGGCCCACCAACGCCCGCTCTCCGGGAAAATACACTCCCCCCAAGATGAGTTTGCGTCCAGGATCATCACTCATAGGGTGGATGTCGAACCCCTGACCAATTCTCATTTTGAATCCCGTTCGCTCAACGTAGCGGCCACGGCTGTGAGATCAAGGCGCGTCGTAATTTTCAGGTTTGCCGATTCGCCATCGATCACCAACACCGAAACGCCAGCTGCTTCCACGACTGCGGCATCGTCTGTGCCTTCGCACCCAGATTCGTAGGCTCGGCGCAACACATCAGCTCGAAAGCCTTGCGGCGTTTGGATTGCCCGTAGGTGATCTCGGGCCGGCGTGGCGATGACACGGCCGGAATTATCGATTTGTTTGATGGTGTCAACGACGGCGACGCCGGGGATCACGGCGCCGTTGTCGCAAAGTGCTTTCACAACCCGCGAAAAAAGTTCAATGGAGGCTGCCGGGCGAGCTGCGTCGTGAACGAGCACACATTCAACCTCGCCTGGTACCGCTGCCAATCCGTTACGCACGGACTCGCCGCGAGATTGACCGCCAGCCACCACGGCGGTGGCCCTATCTTCTGGATCTCCCAGATAGTCGGGATGCACGACCAGCACCACCCCGTGGCTCACTGCCCACGCGGCATCCAGCGACCAATCCAACACTCGCCGTCCGTGGCATTCGTGATACTGCTTGGCCCCGCCGAATCGGCTTCCAGACCCAGCAGCCACCACGATCGTCCAAACGGGACCCGATTGCCTGTTGCTCATTCGCCCACGCTACGAGGTGTGCGCCCGCCAACCAGCGCACGGTGGCTACGCTGCCAACCTATGGTGAATCGACAGTTGCTCGCTGGCGTGGAGCTCTTCGCGAAATTGACCGACGACCAACTCGACGCCGTCGTGTCGGCAGCCCAGGTGCAAGACCTTCATCGCGGCGATGTGTTATTTCACGAAGGCGATCAACCCAACGATATGTATGTCGTCACGCGCGGGCGCATTGCCGTGGGCAATCGCAGTTTCGATGGCCGCGAATCACTGGTGGCGTTGATGGAAGTCGGCGATCCATTTGGCGAGTTGGGTTTGTTTGATGGGAGAGGCCGCTCAGCTGAGGCTCGTGCGCTTGAGCCCAGCACCGTGATCCGTTTGCCGTTCACGCAACTCCGCAAAGTGTATTCTGAAGAACCTTCACTTTTATGGCAGGTCGCCGAATTGCTCGCAACGCGCCTCCGCAATATGGACGAAGTGCTCGCCGACGCCGTGTTTTTGGATGTCATCGGACGGACCGCCAAACGGCTCTTGGAACTCTCAGCCGGAGAAGATGACTTTTACTTACAGGTCACACAGGAAGAACTCGCTGGCATGGTGGGCGCCTCCCGAGAGCGAGTCAACAAGGCCATTGCTGCGTTTATCAAATTGGGCTGGATCGAGCAATCAGGTCGCGAGTATCGATTTTTGAAACGTCGCGAACTCGAGAACCGCAGCCGATAACAGCGCCGTCAAACGTCAGCGTCGCTAACAGCGGCATCAGAAATCATCGTCGTCGGTGAGATCTAAGCCGAAGGTCGGGTCACCGGCCGAGGAGTCACCTCGCCGCCACGACCCACCATTGCCTGCAGCTGGCTGGCGGCTGCTTTGCTTGGACGCCCGACGATCGCGGTCGCGTTGCTCTGGCACCTTGAGACCCAGCGCTTCGATCACATCGCGCAGGCTCTGCCCACGTATCAGCGTCATCCCTTCAGGACCATCTGGGGCACTCGCTGGTACTACGGCGGTGCGAAAGCCGAGACGTGCCGCCTCGGCCAGCCGACGGCCCGTCTGAGCGGCTTGGCGGAGCTCACCGCCCAACCCGATTTCGCCGCACGCGACCAAATCGCCCGGCAAGGCCAA
>JAYWAI010000112.1:0-2374 GCA_043782545.1 Acidimicrobiia bacterium | reverse complement strand
GGCCTTCTTCGAAACCGCCGAACACCTCGTCGATGGCCTCATTGATGTCACGCATATGCCCGTAACCGTTGGTGGCAATGAGTGCAACTCCATCTGGGCGCAAAACGCGAGCAATTTCAGCAACGCCGAGGTCGGGGTCCGGCACGTGGTAAAGCATATGATTCGCGATGACTACATCAAATGAATTTTTCTCGAATGGCAAGACTTGGATGTCGCTGACCCTTCCGTCAACGGTGACAAACCCGTGCGATCCAGCGTTGACTACGGCGGCCTCGACCATGCCGGGCGACAGGTCGGAGAGTGTGATGTTGATGGTCCGAGGGAGAAAATCTGTCTCCCAGAATCGGCCAGTGCCGCACCCGCATTCCAACACATTCGTTACGCCCGACCAGTTGATCAAGCCCGCTTCAAATTCCGGCAACGGAATTTCGGACGTGGCAAAGGTGCGATGCAGATATGAACGAACGTCGAGTTTGACGCCGGTGGCGTATTGAACAGTGCGCAGGTATTCCTGATCGCCCCCGCTGAATGCCGACCGTTCTGTCATCAATTGACCATACGTTCGCGGCCCGCCCAATAGGGGGCGCGCAGGTCTTTTTTGAGAATTTTGCCGCTCGGGTTTCTGGGGATGACATCGATCCATTCGACACCGCTAGGAATTTTGAAACCGGCCAGTTGTGAACGACAGTGGGCAATGATGTCTTGAGGCGTGGCATCAACCCCAGGCTTTCGGGTGATCATGGCAAGCGGGCTTTCGCCCCATCTTTCGCTCGGGATGCCAATCACGGCGCAGTCGGCCACGGCAGGATGGCTCATCAACACGTTCTCGATTTCGGCGGGGTAAATGTTTTCGCCGCCCGACACGATCATGTCTTTGACGCGGTCGTGGATATAGATGTACCCATCTGCGTCTCGGTAGCCGGCATCACCCGTTTTGAACCACCCATCGTGCGTGAGCGACTTGGCCGTCTCCTCTGGGAGGTTCCAATATCCCAGCATGTTTTGCTGAGTGCGACACCAAATCTCGCCGACCTCATCCGGTAGCAATTCTGTGCCGTCATCGTTGGAAATCTTGATTTCGACGCCCGGCCCGGGCAACCCGGCGGCGCGCAGGCGATGGGTATTGGGGCCATCAGGATCATGATCGGCCGGCGGCAAATTTACAATGGCTCCCGTGGTCTCGGTCAAGCCGTAGCACTGCCAAAAATCGCAGCCAAACATTTGTACAGCTCCTTTGAGCACGGGCACGGAGATGGCACTCGCCCCGTAGGCCAGGGTGACCATGGCACTGAAATCGAGCTCGTGATTGCTCGGGACCTGTTGCATGAATTGCAATACGGCCGGCACCAAGAACGCGTGCGTGATCTTCTCGGTGGCCATCAATTCGCCGAGTGTGGCGGGGTTGAGTTCACGCACGATCACGCTCTCACAGCCGTTGTACATTCCGGCACCGGCCCATCCGCCACCGCCAATATGAAACAGCGGCATGGCCACGAGATTTTTGCTCTCGGCGTCAAACCGCCACATGTCGCCGGTGACCGGTAGCAGCGCGAAGAAGTTGTCGTTGGTCAGCATGACGCCTTTGGGGCGTCCCGTGGTGCCCGATGAGTACAGCTGGAAGGCGACGTCCTGACCCGTGCCGATCACACCGGGGTCGACGGCTGGCTGACTGTCGCGCCATGTCGAGAAGTTCGGATGCTGAGCGTGCCCTCCGATAACGAGAATTATTTTCACATGCGTGAATTGATCAGCAATGGCATCGAGCACGGGCACAAAATCTTGACCCACGACGAGCACGGTGGCTTGCGAGTCGTTCACGATGTACAACACCTCGGGCGGCGCCAACCGCCAATTGACCGCCACAGTGACGGCGTTGAGTTTTGCGGCCCCGAGAAACACGTCGAAGTACTCAATCGAGTTCTTATCCAGAAATGCCACACGATCCTGGTTGCCAATCCCGACGCTCGCTAACCCATTGGCCGTGCGACTCGAGCGTTCGTCGACTTCGGCCCACGTGAGTCGAACGTCACCACTGGTGAGGCACGGCTTGTCGGCGCGTTGGCCCGCATGCACCCGAATGATGTCGCCAACCGTACCGATTGCGTTCATAGAAATCCCCCTCGTTTCGTTCAGACTAATTGATCGCCACCATGTGCTAACCGAAGCGGAGCGGGAGGCGTTCGGGGCCCCAAATGCCGAAGGTGAGCGGCTTCCACTCGACGTCGCCGTCGAGCGCCATGTTTGGCATTCGTTGCGACAGGATCACCAGCGCCTCCTGCAACTCGGCCCGAGCCAGGGCCGCGCCGAGGCAATAGTGAATGCCGGAGCCAAAGGTGAGTTGCGGTTGCTTGGATTCGCGGGTGATGTCGAAACG
>JAYWAI010000111.1:0-6278 GCA_043782545.1 Acidimicrobiia bacterium | reverse complement strand
CACGTACGCGTGAGGCACCCACGCCCACGAACATCTCCATGAAATCCGATCCCGAAACCGACAGGAAGGGCACGCCAGCCTCGCCGGCTACGGCTCGTGCAATCAACGTTTTGCCAGTGCCTGGAGGGCCAACGAGCAAAACGCCCTTGGGAATCCTGGCCCCAATGGCCCGGAACTTTTCGGGCATCTTGAGGAAGTCGACCACTTCGGTAATTTCCTGTTTGACACCCGCATAACCCGCCACATCGGCAAACAGGGTTGACGGCTTATCAGCCGTGTACGCCTTGGCGCGGCTCCGGCCGATTTGCATGACGCTGGACATTTGGCCTTGAGCCCGGCGCTGCATCATGACCATGAACCCAACCAGGATCAAGATCGGCAGTGCGATGGGCAAAATTGATTCCCACAGCGAAGCAGTCGGGGTGGAGAATTTCACATCAACGTTTTTGGCCCGCAACGCCGCCACGTCAGCGTCAGCCAGCTTGGAATCGCCCGTCGTTGAGAATTCTTTTCCGTCGGTCAGCTTGCCCGAAATGGTGCGGTCATTGTTGTTGACGGTGATCGAAACCACTTGGCTGTTGTTGACTCTGGTCAGAAATTCCGTGTACGAAAGTGACTCTTTGGTGGTGTCCTTGAGCACGGTCGTGAGCAAAAACAGCGAGGCCAAGATGGCGATACCGACCCAAATTGTCCAACGAGGCAAACCCTGTTGTCCGGTTGGCACACGACCCGGACGGCGGTCCGGCGGGCGGTTGGGTGGCGGGGGAGGGGGATTCATCCTTCTATGTTACGGGGCAATAGGCCAGCGCACCCGCCACGGCACTAAGTTCCTACCTATGTCAGTGGGCGCGACTCAGGGTTATTCGAACAGTTTTCAACACACACAACAGATACGCCGGGTGGTCATTCATCCAGGGCCACGATTGTGTTGCCGGCCAACCTGCGGCCAGCCCGCCAACGCCGTATTGAGCTATGACTACTCAGCGCGGTTGATTTGGGTGGACCATTTGCCCGTTGAAGAGGAATTCTCTACCTACGAACTGTGCGAGAAACACGCCAAAGTAACCCGACCGCCCCAAGGTTGGACGCTGGCAGATCGGCGGCCCGATCAGCAACCACTTTTCACCGTGGCCGTGAGCCGGTGACCGAGGGCACGCCCTTCAACGCCGAAGATAAGAAATGGGTGCCATCCGCCGAGATGCGCTGGGGGTTGGGTGACGTCTGCGTTGGGTTGATGGTGGCCTTGGTATTCGCCGTCATTGTGCAAGCCATTGTGCTCAAGGCCATGGGGTATAGCACCGACGCCAAGCCGAAAGATTTGAAGTTGTGGCTCATTGCGGTGTTGCAGGTGCCGCTGTGGTTGGGGCTCGTCGGGGCGCCGATCATGTCGACGCGTCAACGCGGTACGAAATCGTTGCGTCGCGACTTTGCCTGGGCCTTCGCTCCCATCGACGTGGTGTGGGGGCTGGTTGGCGGACTCGCGCTCCAGGGCCTGGTGTGGCTGGTGTACCAGGTCGTCAACGTTGACGAATGCAAGCTGTCAGGCCCAGCTCGGGACCTCACCGACAAGGCCAACGGACTCATTGGTGTTCCACTCCTCATTCTGATCACGGTGATTGGCGCACCAGTGGTCGAGGAATTGTTTTTCCGCGGGTTGTTGTTGCGGTCGTTACGTAAGCGGCGAATCCCACCGGTGCTTGCGGTCATCTTGAGCGCGGTGATTTTCTCCGCCTTTCATTTCGAAGGGGCACAGTTCGCTGGGCTCACGGTTGTGGGTATCGGGCTGGCCACATTGGCCCTGGTCACTGGTCGGCTGGGCCCTGGGATCATTGCCCACGCAGTGTTTAACGCCGTAAGTGTGATCACCCTTCTTAACAGTCATAAGTGCAAATAACCGAATGTGTTTCACCACTCGGCGCGGTATTTCTGGGAAAGAAATCTCACCGAGTCCTTAACTCTCACAATGGCGCGCCGAATGGTGCACATGCGGAGTTCGGGACTTACATCCCGGGGTACGGGTGCGTCTGCGCATCCGTGCCCCGGCTGCCAACGGAATATGGTCGAGATCTCTTTGGGAACGTCCGCGGGTCCTCTGACCATGCGAAGTTGCACGAATTGCGACACCCGGCGATGGTTTCGCGGTAGCGATGGCCACTCGGAAGTGATCGATCTCAATGACGTGTTAAAGAGCTTTCGCTAGCCAGTTGGCTGGGTGACACAAATTCGGCTCGCTACCCTGCAACGATAGGGACACCATGGAACCAATTGATGGCTCACCTGAAGATGTTTTCTTCGAAGGCGCAATAACGCAATCAAACCCTCGATTGGACACCGACGCGCTCGGCACGTCGACTCGTATGACGGTGGTTGATCTCGAACCCGATGCCACTACAGACGCTTCGTTTGACACGTTCATCGCGGCCTCAACGGCTCAAAACGACGTCATACCGAAGCGGTCGATTCTCACTCGAGTTTTTGATCGCATGGGCGAGATGACCTTCGAAAATTGGGTCACCTTCGCCATTGTTTCTTTGTCGACGTTGTTTGTATTTGCTCAACTCAGCCCTCGACTGATCTTTACCGATAGCACCCCCACCGGCGGCGATATGGGCGCTCATGTGTGGGGCCCGGCGTTCATGCGCGACCACTTGTTGCCCAGCCTTCGCTTCACCGGGTGGACCAAGGACTACTACGCCGGTATGCCCATGTTTTTCTTTTACATGGTGCCGCCGGCACTGGCCATTATTTTGCTGAGCTTCATCATTCCTTACGGCATCGCGTTCAAACTGGTCGCCATCAGTGGGTTGGTCACATTGCCGTTCTGTTGCTACTTCTTCGGCCGGATGGCCAAGCTCCGATTCCCCGGCCCCGCTCTAATGGGTGTGGCCGCGGTGCCGTTTTTGTTTTACGACGGTTTCACGATTTACGGCGGAAACATCTTCTCGACGATGGCTGGGGAATATTCATATTCCATTGGTTTGAGTTTCATGATGTTGTTCCTCGGCGTGTTTTATCGCGGCCTCGACACGGGGAAACATCGCGTTGCTGCCTCGGTGTTGTTTGGGCTCACACTGCTGTGTCACGTGGTGGCTGGTGTATTTGCTGCGATCGCCGCGCTCTTGGTTTTTGGTGTACATCTGGTGCGCAGGGCACGACTCAACCCACCTCACGGTCGGGCCGAATTTGCCACCATCGTGTGGGATCGGCGCCGGTTGACCTACGCCGGCACCGTTGGTTTGTTGGGCGCCGCGCTGGCTGGCTTTTGGCTCTTCCCTCTCCAAGCTCGTCTGCCCTTTACGACCAACATGCGCTACGAAAAGAAACTCGAATTCGCCAAGTTGCTCCTGCCAGCCGACATTCGTTGGGTATTTGCCTTCGCTTGTATTGGTTTCCTGTGGGCGATCTATCGCCGCGTTCGCGGCGCCGCGTTTATCGGGCTCTTCACGATTGCTGCGTGGATCACCGTGGTGTTGTGGCCGGAGCACCAAGCGTGGAATATGCGTTATTTGCCGTACTGGTTTTTGGGCGTGTTTCTTATGGCCGGGTTCGGTATTGCCGAGGCGTGCCGAGGCGTGCCGAAACTGGCGATCTGGGCGGTCAACTTTGTCCGAAACCGAGGCGACGAAGACGACGAGTTTGGCTTTGAATCAGCGGACGAACCAACCTTCAGCCCAGAGTGGACGGCCAACGCTCGTCGGGCCGACGATCGATTTATCGCCGGTGGCGCCAGCGTTTTCGCCGGGCTGACCACACTGATTGTTGGCATCGTGATGGGCTTTGTGTTGCACATTCTGCCGTTCGCCAGTGGCAACGAGTTCTCGGGAACGTACACCTGGCCAAGCGGCGGGCCGATCAGTTGGACGACCAACAAACACAACTGGGCGCGCAGTTGGGTTAAGGGCAATTTCGATGGCTACGAAAATCGTGCCGAGTACGGCGAGTACTCAACGTTGATGGCCACGATGGGCCAAATCGGTAAGGACGACGGATGCGGCCGGGCGTTGTGGGAAAACGTGAAGCGCACAGACAGCTATGGCTCCTCGCTGGCATTAATGCTGTTGCCACACTGGACGCAAGGGTGCATTGGTTCGATGGAGGGCCTCTACTACGAGACCTCGGCCACGACGCCATATCACTTTTTGACGGCGGCGCTCACGAGCGACAAACCCTCAAATCCCGTGCGTGGGATTACTTACGGCAAGCTGGATATGCGCAAGGGCGTCAACGCCATGCGTCAATTGGGCGTCAAGTACTACATGGCATATTCCGATGCCGCCAAGTCGGCCGCTCGAGCGCAAGACGGACTCAAGTTGCTCAAGTCCTCGGCGGCGTGGGAGATCTACCAAGTCACTAATTCCAGCATCGTGGCGCCCTTGAGTTATCTGCCCGCGGTGGTCACGCCAGCGGCGAAAGGTAAGGCCAAGGATTGGCAAGACTTCGGCGTTGAGTGGTTCAATCACGAAGAAAATCAGAACGTGTTTGTGGCCGAAACCGGCCCCGCAAGTTGGCCGCGGGTGGTCGATGGCACGAAACCAATCCAGAGGCCATTGGATCCCCTTGTGGTGACCAATGTGGTGGAAGGCGAAGACACCGTCAACTTCGACGTGTCACAAATCGGCATTCCCGTGCTTGTGCGTGAGAGCTATTTCCCCAACTGGGAAGTTGAAGGCGCCGATGGGCCGTACCGCGTGACACCCAACTTCATGGTGGTGATCCCGCGGGCCAAACATGTGCGTCTCCATTTCGGGACAACGGGCGTCGACTACGTGGGCTGGCTCGCGACATTCGCGGGCGTCATCGTGGCGTTATGGCTCGGCATTTTCCGACGCAAACCAGTGGTGTTTGCCGCTGATCCAGTTGCGATGGAATTGGTGCACGTGGGTGCCACATCGGTAATGCCGGCCCCGCCGTATGTGCCTGCCGCACCGTCTGCGCCTGCCGCACCGTCTGCGCCTGCCGCATCGCCTGTGCCACCGGTGTCGTCCGGCGATGTGTTTGGCCGACTATTTGAAGAGGCCGAACTCTCGCCACAAAGCGATTCGCAACTTCCCTAGACCCATCAGCGAGCGCGGAATACGTTTCCAGATGGGTGTGCGACTGGGTCGCGTTTCTTCGACGGTCACGCCGATTTCTCCGGTGTGTAACCCGGCGCGTTCTGCTCGCAAAATGAGTTCTGTATCAAACAGGTCGGTGCCGAATTTGCATGACTCGGCGTGGGCCACCAACGGGGCTCGCAACATTGCTTTCATTCCGTGAGTGTCTGACACTTTGAGCCCGAAGGCCACGCGCAAAATTGTCGAAAACACGCCGGTGACGAGACGGCGGGCCAAGGGCCGGGTGTCGTTGGAATCATCGCCGCGTTTGGAGGCAACCACGATGACTGGCGCGTCGGTGGCGCCGGACCGGATGCGGTCGATCGCCCGAAACATAAACGTGAGGTCGTAAAAGTCGACATCGAAGTTGGTGACCACATCGCCCTGTGCCTCGAGAAAACCGGCCCGCAGCGCCAAGCCATAATTTGCTTGCGAGATGCTCACGACCCGCACCTCTGAGTGCCCGGCGGCGAGCGAATCTGCCTCGGCACGGGTGCCGTCAGTCGAGCCGTTTTCGGCGATAATTATTTCGAACGGCTCCTGATTGTCAGTGGCGCGAAGCGCTTCAATGAAATGTTCAACGGCGGTGGTGAGATAACCGGCCTCGTTATATGCGGGCAAAATGATGGAAAGCATGGTCGTCCAGTTTCGCACGTGGACACCACCAATGACCTGACACCACCGGCTCGTAGTTATTCGTTAACCTCAATTTATGACAAATTTTGGCGCGATCTTTAAGGCATACGACATTCGAGGAACGGTGCCGGATCAATTCAACGCTGAGATGGCTCGCCGCATCGGCGCCGCGTTCGCCAAATTTTGCGGAGAGCCCACCATCGTGGTCGCCCGTGACATGCGGGCCAGTGGCGTCGACATCACTGCCGCGTTTGCCGACGGTGCCATGAGCCAAGGCGTAAATGTCATCGACCTCGGGTTGGCGTCGACTGACCTGATGTATTTCGGCGCCGGTCATCTGAATGCTCCAGGGGCCATGTTCACTGCCTCGCACAATCCAGCCAAGTATAACGGCATCAAAATGTGCTTCGCCGGAGCTCGCCCGATTGGGTCCGACACCGGGCTCAATGACATCCAAGCAATGGCGGAATCTGGGCTGCCAGACGCGGCAACGCGCGGTGTGAAAACCGAGCAGGACCTCGTTGCTGAATTCGTGAAACACGTGCACGG
>JAYWAI010000110.1:0-16787 GCA_043782545.1 Acidimicrobiia bacterium | reverse complement strand
GCGATGCCCGGTCGCCGAAATGACCAGTCGGCAGCCTGCGAGGTCTGCGGGTTCGAACGGTTTGACGCGCAACATTTTGACGGCCAGGTTGCGCATCTCGTTGCCAATATGTGGCGCTATGACGGTTACTGCGGCACCGGCGTCGATCAGGCCGGCTGCCTTGCGACTGGCGATACGACCGCCGCCCACGACTACGCATGGCCAACCGTCAATCTTGAGCATGGCCGCGTAGATCATGAAGGCAATCTAGCCGTGTGCCTTTTTCTTCATGAACAAAAACGCGCCGACACCCAGAATTGCCACTGCACCGATGATGATGGCGATGGTCGCTCCAGATGAACTCGAGGTTTTCGCCGATGGTGGTGCAACAGTTGTGGTGATGACGGCGGGCACGGTGGTGGTCGATACGGGCGCCGTCGTTGTAACCGTTGGTGCAGTGGTCACCACTGACGTGCTGGTCTCAGGCGGAGCGGTGGTCGTTGGGGTGCCGTTTGCCACGAGCTCAACCGTGGGTGCAGGGTGCGCGGGTTCGCTGCCGTCGGCCAAGGGCGCCTCAACCCAACGCACGGTGTCACCGTTGTCGTAGGTCTGGACGGCCTTGAACACCAACTTGCCCGGCGTGGCGGGAAGCTTGTTGACGTCGAACGAAAAGGCCACACGGTCGGTGCCCGATATGGTCCCGCCTGACCACGTGATTGTCGACCCCGCCACGGCTGCTGTCCAGCCCGTGGGGGCCACTGGGGTGACGACGCAACCAGTGCACTCTGCCGGCACGAGCAACTCCACTTTGATTGTCTTGGCCGTAGAACTCTCGTTGGGCACTGAAATCGTCAACGTTGCCGGCGCGCCCGCCGTGGCTGTGGCGGGATCAAATTCGGCATGGGCAAACGCCGTGGCTGCCAATCCTACGAGGCAACTACCGATCACAACCGCTGAGGCGAAAATCTTCTTCATAAATCGGTAGACCAAATTCGACGATCAAAAGTTCCGTGGTGCCGGAAATTCATGTGACATTTCGCAATCGTTGGGGGCGGTTGGGCGCGTTGAGCTTCACTTTCGAACGTGTGCCAAAAATCAACACGAGCAAAACCAGGATCCCCAACACCAGAAAGTGAATTATTTCAAACGACGTGGCGACTTCATGGTCGTGGTGATCGATGAGGCCGGTGAGGAGGCCAGCGGCCGCGGCAATGACGGTGGTGACGAGACCCGCCAACACAAACCTGGGCCGCAGGGCCACCAGCAGACCGACCGAACCCACAATGAGTCCCAATGCGCCGTCACGAGTGAGGTGTGATTTGGTGGCCTCGCCAAATGTGCCGTAGGGCGCGTACCCCAACAGCCACGGCAATGCCAGCGCGATTTGAATCGTTGCTACAACTACAAGGGCAACCCGCAACCAAAGCGGCGGCCCCAGGCGATCATTCAACGCTCGTTCAAGCACGTCGTCTGACGTTGTTGAGGCATCGACGAGTTCGGAACAATTGGGGCAGATCCGGGCATGTTGTCGTGCCCTGCCAACGGCGGCGGCATCTCCGGTGTCGCCCACCATCAGTGTGGCCATGGCTTGGCGACATTCCAGCGAACGGGCGGGCATCGTCACGCCGTCTTGCCCTGCGGAATGGAACCGTGGGCGGTGTCTGCCGCGGCGTCGGCTGCCATGAGCGCCGCCAGTGTCTCGCGCCCTCGAAAAAGGCGCGACTTGATCGTGCCGACGGGCACGTCGAGCAGCGTTGCCGCGCTGTTGTGGTCGTACCCCAGAATGCCGCACAGCACGAGCACTTCACGCTGGGCGACTGGCACGCGAGCGAGCAATTCTTCGATTTCGTGCGGCGCGATTTCGGCAGGCTGCGCAATGCGTTCGATGACACTGTCGATGGTGTCATGGGAGTGGCGCTTGTTGGCGAGATCGATGATGCAGTTGCGACAAATGCGTAAGAGCCAGCCCTCGAATGATCCAGAGGCCTGGAAGGAGTCTTGATATTTCCAAGCCCGAAGCAGCGTTTCCTGAACCGCGTCATCTGCCGTCCAGTGGTCTGATGTCATCGCCCGCGCGTATGCAGTGACTGCTCCCACGTGCTGCCGCACGAGCTCATCGAAGCGTCGCTCCTTCATGGGGTCAAGGTACTAACAGCTTCAACCGAAACTACAAATTCGACAGTGGATTGGTCGGCAAACGCTAGCTGCAGCGTGAAAGTGGAGCCAGGTTTCGCGACTTGTGTTGGGTCATGAACGACCACGTAGCTGCCGCCCTTGATGAACGCAGCTGGCGTGTTGGCATTCAGCCTCAGGGTCCCGGGGGCGGTGTGGGTGCCCTGAGTTCGGCTGGTGCCATCGAGATGTCCCTCGTGGCCGCCCAGGCTGGTTCCGGTAGTCACAATCCGAAGTTCCGCCGAGCGTCCCACCGTACTCTCGACGTGTGCTCCGACCAGTTCAGTAGCCCGGTCAGAAGTCAGTGAGAAATAGATTCTCGTTTCGGTGAAACTCAAATTGGAGGCGACGGCATTGCTCACTACGACGTGAGGTTTGGTCGTGTTCGTCGAGTCGACACATGCGAATGGCGTCGCACTCAAGAGGGCGACGCCAACACTGCGGCACAGGCGGACCCGTATCGTCATCGTTGTCCGAAGACGTACTGAAGTTTGCGTTGTCGACGGATCACGAATCGATCGAGAGTCAAAATTGCAATTGCTGTGACACCCCATACGGGGAATGCAATGGCCATGACACCCGCGATCAAACCGATGCGCTTGGCCAAGCTTACGTCGACGGGGCGACGGGGCAGGCCCATCGTGCCGGGGCGTCGACGTTTCCAAAACATCACGCATGCACTGATAATCGACCAGATGGCCAGCACGCACAGGAGCGTCATGAAAATGCGGGTAGCGATCCCGAGTTGTGTGCCCATGTGCACGCTCACGAGGGTATCCATGGCGTAGGAGACCGAGCCGTATCCATAGGCCGATTGCTGGGCCAAAGTCTTTCCGCTGAACTGGTCAAGAAATACGTCGCGGGCTTCGTAGGTTTTGCGAGGCCATGAATTTGACAAGGTGAAGCTGCCATACACAGTCGCGCCAGCGTCGTCTTTCGTGTTCGTTGGAAACGCTATCGAGTAGCCGGGCTTCATTCTTTCGGCGTCACCGATCTTTACCACGCTGTCGAGGCTCATCGGCGAGGCCGAAGCGCCGTCAGTGCCGGTGGAGTAGCTCGCCGGAATGGGAATGTCGGCGGTGTTCCAGTGAATTTGATTGCCGAGACGATCGAGTTCGCCTCGCGTACCGAGCACGCTCGGCGGTGTGTCGGTCCACACGTTCGGGCTGATTTTGTTGGCCGCCGCGGTGAAGTTGGGACCCCAATAGGTGCTCCACGCGAGGCCCGAAAAGACTGTCACCAAGATGGCCGAAAACAGCATGACGCCCGACATACCGTGCAAATCACGCCACCGAGCGCGCCCGGATTTAGCGATTCGCCCGCGGAAAATTTTCTGCCCAGCGCGTTCCTTTGATTTGTCTGAAGAGCGGCGCGGCCACCAAATAAACAACCCAGATAGCACGAGCACCAACGTCCACACGCCCATGATTTCGAGCATGAGGTCACCAACGACGTAAGGCCGCATCACAGCACCATCGTCCAAAAGAGCCGAGACGGTTGGGAGCGAGAGGTGGATCTGGTCGTTGTTGAGAAAACCGTGGAGTCGGTTGGCCAGTCCTACCACGCCGCTGCCGTTACCCTCGGCCCCAAGCACGGCTGATGAATACGGATTGACAAAAACTGTCAACCCCTTTTTGCTTCCGTCGTCGAGGTTGAACTGAGTGCTATGGGTGCGGTCTTTTGGCATGGTCATTCCCGTAACCGGAAACTTCGGATACGCTTTTTCGACCTCTTGCTCTTGGTGGTCGAACGACACCCATTTGGCCCCAGCGTTCACGGTGCGAAGGTTGCTTGTCGTGGCATCCTGCAGCGGTTGTGAATACAAAATAACCAGGCCGGTCAGCGCCATCAAGAGAATAAATGGCATGGCGAACAAACCCGAATAGAAATGAATTCGCCATACCGATCGCCAACGGCTACTTCCCGATTCAAACGCTTCGCTCATATCGGGTAGACCGCAATTGCTGGTTGAAAGTTCCCTAGAGAACCATCGAGTCCGAGATTCGTTTCACGAATCGGAGCGCGGCGGTCGAGGATTCATGACGCCAGACGGCCACGACGTCGAGCTCCGAATCGGCCTGGGCCTGTTGGTGGAGCGCGGTGGCAGTGGCGGCAATCACGTCGCGCTGTGCACGTAAGAGCGGTGCGACGTTGATGCCACACTTTCGGGCCAGGACCAGTTTCAACAAGAGCTCGCTTCGCACATCTCTCAGGTGTGGCACCGGCGTCGCCAACCACTTTTTCAATTCGGCTCGACCTGCTTTGGTGATGGCCAGCACTGTTCGGTTTCCACCGGCTATCCCTGGCTCTGACGCGATCGGCTCGATCAGACCTTGCACCGAAAGTTGATCAAGGGCCCGGTACGTCAGGGCGCGTGACAGTGCCCATACTCGACCGATTTCGCCGTCTGGCTTGAGGGCGGCGGCCACGGCGAATCCATGCGACTTGCCGGCAGAAAGAATCCCCAAACATGCCCACTCACCAAGCAGCAGTTGTTGATGGGCGGACTGGCGGCTGTTCATGCGGGGTACGTTTCGATGTCGGTGGCCTTTGCCGAAAAATAGACCTGGGAGCCAGGTTGCAGTGCGAGTGACTCCACTGCTGACAAGGTAACTTCGGCGGTGAGTGGCAGTATGCCGTCGGCGGCGACTCGCACCCGATCGCCAAATCGATACGTTTGCGAGATGGTCACGGGCCAGGTGTTCCGGTTGCTCGACTCCGCCGACGGTGACGTCAGAATCGAAATCGATTGCGGTCGCAGCACGGCGAAGCAGTCACCTGATATTGCGCTGTCGACGACGACATGCGCGCCAGACGGCGTTGTCATCACGCCGTTACTCACGGTGCCCGACACGAGATTGACACCGATCAGGTCGGCCACGTACCGGGATCGTGGACGTGCTGTCACCTCGGCCAGGGTACCGGCCTGTACTACCCGCCCGCCGTCCAGAATCGCCACCCGTCCGGCGAGTGAAAACACATCCACCGGGTCATGCGTCACGATGATTCGCGGCCCGTCGACAGCGTCAAGTTGTTGTTTGAGATCGCGGCGCACAGTGTGACGAATCCCAGCATCCAGGGCTGCCAGCGGTTCGTCGAGGAGCACGAGAGTTGGGTCGGTCACTAATGCCCGAGCGAGAGCGACCCGCTGGGCTTGGCCGCCAGACAACACATGAGGCCGTTGATTGGCGTATTCCGAGAGGCCCAGGCGGTCGAGCGATAGTGCGGCCCGGCTTCGTGCACTACCTTTTGGCACGTTGCGTGATCGGAGGCCGAAAGCCACGTTTTCTAGAACGGTCATGTGGGTGAACAGTCGATAGTCCTGAAAGACAAACCCAATTGACCGATGTTCTGGGCGAACAAAGATCGATGCCGCTGGCTTATCCACGACCACCCCACCGAGTTCGATGCACCCAGAATCGACTGGTGTGAGGCCGGCCAAACACCGTAAGACGGTTGATTTACCAGCACCATTGGGCCCCAAGATGGCCAGCGTTTCGCCTCGTTGGACCTCGACTTGGACGTCAAGTTGGAGTGTTCCCAATTGGAGTTCAATGTGTGCGTTCACGGTCATGGCAGCAATTTCGACTTGTTGGCGGGCCCGCCAAGCCATCGATCGCGGAGTCCAATGAGCACGACTAATGACACGGCGATCAACACCAGCGCCAACACGATTGCCTTTTCCGGATTCGTTTCCAGTGACAGGTAGACAGCCAGCGGAAGTGTTTGAGTGGTGCCCGGGTAGTTGCCAGCGAAGGTGATGGTGGCCCCGAATTCACCTAACGCCCGCGCCCACGCCAGTGCGGCACCTGCTCCAAGCGCGGGCAATATGGCGGGCAAGGTGACTCGTCGAAACGAGTACCACGTCGAGGCACCAAGGGTCCTGGAGGCGTCGAGAAGTTCATCATCCATCTGGCGCAACGCCGCTTCCACTGTGATGACCAAAAACGGCAATGCCACAAAGGTTTGTGCGACCACAACGCCGGCTGTGGTGAACGGCAGTTGGATGTCGAACCATCGGTCTAAATATTGGCCGACGATGCCCCGCCGACCAACGGCGAAGAAGAGGGCTACGCCGCCCACGACCGGCGGCAAGACCATCGACAGACTGCACAGCGCTCGAATCACCGACCGGCCCGGGAAGTTAACCTTGGCTAGCAGCCACGCCAGCGGCACTCCGAAAACGATCGACAAGGCCGTGGCCCACAGTGAACAAACGATTGATAGGCGCAGGGCCAAGACGGTTTCGTGTTCCGACAAGTAACTCCACGCTTTGCTCCACGGTGCTCGCCACAACAGACCAATTAAAGGAAGGGAAAAAAAGACGACGGTGATGCATGCCAACACCAACACAGGGGCGGGTACCGAGCCGTTAGCGCCCCGGCGTCGGTTTCGTGTCACGGCGCTAGAAACCCGAACTTCAGAAGGATCGCTTGGCCAGCGGGGCTGGCGACGTAGTCGAGAAACGCTTGTGCCGCGGTCGGATTTTTCGCCGCCTTGGTCACGACGCCCGGGTAGTTTGAAATCACATTGATAGCGGCGGGAATTTCGACGCCGGTGGTTTTGTCGCCCGCGGCTTTTACGTCGGTGGCGAACACGATCCCGGCATCGGCCTCGCCTGCCACCACTTTGGTCACCACGCCCTTCACTTTATCTTCCAGGCTTTTTGGTGTGAGTGAAACGTTGGCATTTTTCAGGATCGTTGCCGCGCCTTTGCCGCACGGCACTGTCGGTGCGCATAACACCACCAGCGTGTCAGGGCGAGCGAGGTCGGCCAGTGTGGCAATCGCTTTTGGGTTGCCGTGCCCCACAATAACTTCGAACGTGTTCTTGGCGATTGATGTTGGTTGGCCAGCCGACTCGCCGGCGTCGATCACTTTTTTCATGTTCGAATCATCGGCTGAAAAAAATATGTCCGAGGGCGCGCCTTGGCCGATCTGAGATGCCAAGTCACTCGATCCAGCGAAGTTGAACGTAATGCTTGCCTGAGGGTTGGCCACCTTGAACGCGTCGCCGAGTGCCTTGAACGATTCGGTCAACGACGACGCGGCAAATACGGTGATTGCGCCCGTTGCTCTAGTTACGGTGGGCACGGCGGCCGACGTTGTCGACGCTGCTGGAGTGCTTGTCACAGGAGCGGATTTGGTGGAAGAACAAGCGCCCAGCCCGAGGCTGATCGTGAGACATGCTGCAAATACGTATTTCGCCGTTGGTTTCATATCGAACACAATAGTCAACCGTTGACTATATGTATCAAGCAGACAACGTAGTTCAGGCGGGAGCTTTAGCCCTGAGGAACTTTTGCCACGGTCAGCAGTGCGTTAAGCGATGAATACGCCGCTATTTGATGAGGCGGATCATGCCCGCGGCGGCGGTGTCGTTGGTTTGCTCGTCGATCAAAAGGAACGAGCCGGTGACGCGGGCCACGTCGTATGGGTCGGCCACGACGTCTTCGCCGGTGAGCAGCGTGATGTAACCCAAATCATTGAGCGATAAGGATTCCGTGGTTTCTGGTTCGAGCGTGTCGAGGCTGAGTTTGTGATGAATGGCGTCGATCTTCACCAACACGCTGGCGGTACCGAGCTTGAGTACCCAACGTGATCGGGCAGTGGCCGGGCGCTCAGAGAGCCAGCACACTTCGGCTTCAAACTCGGTGGTGACTTGGGGCGCGGGCGCAGCATTGGCGGCCACCAAAACAGTGGCGCGGCCGGCATCGATTTCGTGATCGAGTACAACCGTGACGGCGTCGCCGGGAAGGGCGTGGTCGACTTCGCGGCCAGCGACACGCAACTCGGTCACGATGGCGTCACGGGCCCGGGGCAAGGCCACGATGGCATCGCCAACGCGCAACGTTCCGCCGTGCAAGCGACCGGTATGCAAGCGAATGTCGCCGTGTTTTACGACCGATTGCACAGCCAGTCGCGCACCGACTTCTGGCTCGTGCGTGATTGGTAGTTCGACCAGGAGATCCAGCAGCGTCTCGCCGGTGTACCACGGCGTGTTGGTGCTGCGATGCACCACGTTGTCGCCGCCGAGCGCCGCGATCGGGATGGCGCGCATGTTGGCGTTGAAGTGATGAGCCTCGAGCACCTTGACCGAATCGGCCACGATGTTGTCGAATACCTCTTGGCTCCAATCAACGAGATCCATCTTGTTGATTGCCAAAATGATCTCAGGAATGCCGAGCATGGCGGTGATGGTGAGATGGCGCACGGTTTGTGACAGCACGCCGTTGCGAGCGTCGACGAGCACGATGGCGGCATCAGCGTGGGAAGCACCGGTGACCATGTTGCGGGTGTACTCGGCGTGACCTGGCGTATCTACGAGCACGCACCGGCGGGTGCCGATCGAGAAGTAGCGGTACGCCACATCGATGGTGATGCCTTGGCGGCGCTCGTCACGCAAGCCATCTGTCACGAGTGCCAAGTTGGCGGTGCCATCGGCGTTGAGGTTGCGATTGAGCGCAGCGACTTGGTCGTCGAGCAAGTTATCGGTATCGAGCAACAGACGCCCGATGAGTGTCGATTTGCCGTCGTCGACACTGCCAGCGGTGGCGATCCGAAGCGCCGTCATGTTGCGATCTGCGGTTGCGGCCATGGTTAGAAGTAGCCCTCTTTTTTGCGGTCTTCCATGGCGGCTTCCGAGAGTGTGTCGTCGGCCCGGGTGGCGCCGCGTTCGGTGATGCGGCTCAGTGCCAATTCGTCGATCACTTCGGCCACGTTGGTGGCCACGGACTCAACGGCACCGGTACAACTCATGTCGCCAACCGTTCGATAACGAACGATCTTTTCTTCAGGTACTTCTCCGGGGCGCACGGTGATCGGGCCACCGACACTGAGCCACATGCCGTCACGCTTGACAACGACCCGGCGATGCGTGAAGTACATGGCGGGCAATTCGATCTGCTCGCGCTCGATGTATTGCCAGATGTCGAGCTCGGTCCAGTTGCTGAGTGGGAAGGCGCGCAGGTGTTGACCTTTTTGCAGGCGGGCGTTGAGCACCCCCCATGGTTCGGGGCGCTGCCGGCGGGGCTCCCACTGGCCAAGACCATTGCGCAACGACAAGATTCGCTCCTTGGCGCGGGCCTTGTCTTCGTCGCGCCGGCCGCCACCAAACGCGGCATCAAAGCGGTGCTCGTCGAGCGCGTCGAGCAGGGTGACGCTTTGGAGACGGTTGCGGCTGCCTTCTGGGCCGGGGTCGGCAATGCGGCCTTGTTGGATGGATTCTGCGACGCTGGCGACCACGACTCGGGCGCCGTAGTGCGCAGCGAGGTGATCGCGGTAGGTGATGACTTCGGGGAAGTTGTGCCCGGTGTCGACGTGTAACACAGGAAAGGGCAACGCCGCGGGGCGGAATGCCACTGCGGCAAGGTGCAGCAAAACGGCCGAGTCTTTGCCGCCAGAAAACAGCAACACTGGCCGTTCGGTTTCGGCTGTGACCTCGCGGATGATGGTGATAGCTTCGGCCTCGAGTTGGTCGAGGTGCGTGCGCAGAAGCGTCATGACGAAGCGCTCGCGCGTTGCGAAGCGTCGCTCGAGGCGCCCGAGCTGCTCGATGTGCGGATCGTGAGATGCAGCCCGCACTCGGTTTTATCTTGCCCGGCCCACCGGCCAGCGCGGCGATCTTCGCCCTGCTTGACAGGCTGTGTGCACGGCCAGCAACCGATTGAGGCGTAGCCCCTCTCGACAAGCGGATTGATGGGCAGCGCGTTGTCGATGATGTAGGCGTCGAGTTCGTCGTCGCTCCACGCCACGATCGGGTTGATCTTCACGACGTTGCGGCGGGCGTCCCACTCGATGACGGGCGTGTTGGCGCGGGTGGGTGCGTCCACGCGTCGCACGCCGGTGACCCAGCCGTTGCGGCCGGACAGCGCACGTTCCAGCGGCAGCACCTTGCGGACGTGGCAGCAGCCATCGGTGTCGGTTTGCCACAAGTTGTCTGGCACGATTTCCGGTGGCGGTGGCACGATGCTGAGGCGGACGCCATATACGTCGGCAACGTTGCGGGCGAAGTCGAGCGACTCGGGAAACAGATATTGCGTGTCGAGTAACACGTGCTCGGCATCGGGCGCGTATAGGCCGCCAAGGTGCGCGAGTACGGCGTCTTCGAAGCTGTTGGTCACGATGAGTTCTGCGCCAAATTGCTGGTGCGCCCATTCCAAAATGGCACCGGCACCCAAGGGTTCGAGCTCGGCAGCGATGCGGGGGAGATCGTCGATCATGCCCGTAAGGCTACTAATTCCCGACTAAGTTGATCAACTTTATAGGGAATTGGGGCAATACCAGATCTGAGCTGGAACTATTCGAATGTAATGGCGGCTAACATGTCGACTTTTGCCGCCTTACGACCAGGGCGGATGGCGGCCACGACACCGAAGATCATGCCGGCCACCACGATGATCGCCAGCCTCGGCACCGGCACCGCGAACTCAGTAATGCCCTTGTCTTTGATGGCTTGCAGCATGGCCCAGGCAAAGAAAATGCCGACCACAATTCCCAGCGCCGCGCCGAGCACGGCCAGCAACACTGACTCCCATCGCACGCTTGATCGCAGCTGCGATTTGCTGGTGCCCACGGCGCGTAACAGCCCGAGTTCTCGGCGGCGTTCCCATGTCGATAGGGCCAGTGTGTTGGCAATCCCCATGGTGGCAATCAGGATGGCGAGAGTGAGTAACACGGTGAGCAGCGCCACGATTTGATCAATGAATTTGCCTTGCGCGGCAATGAAGGTCGCCTTGTCTTGCACCTTCACGTTGGGGTAGTGCTTGGCCGCAGATTTGACCGACACGAGCGCCTGTTTCGTCGTAACGCCCGGCTTCACCGTGACATAAATTTGGGCGTCAAAGTTGTCGGCCACATTGGCTTCGAAGCCTTGCTGGCTCATGATGAAGGTGCCTTGGCCGAAGTTGAGATCAAACAGCGTGCGCACGGTGAGCGTCTGCAATCCGGATTTCAAGAATTTCACTTTGACGGTTGAGCCAATGGTCCAACCTTGGCGATTAGCGAGGTCGCGTTGCACCGCCAGCCCGTTGGTCCCCAGTGCGTTGAGGTCGCCGGCGGAGGTTTTAATATTGAACACTTTCGCGAATTTCTCTGGGTCGACACCGATTACAAAACGCGTCTTGTATTTGTCGGACGATTTCAGAATGACACCCATTGGCGTGGCTCGCAACGATGTGGCTACGTCGACTTCCGGAAGCTGTTGCAGCGATTTGGTGAGTTCTGGCGAAACACCGGAAATGAACGAACCGGAATCCAGCGCGATGTCACCTTTGAACGCATCGCCGAAAATCTTGTCGATCGAGGCGCGGGCCGATGCCGCGAAAATCACGATGAACGCAACGAGCGCAATACCGATAGTGAGCGCCGAAGCAGTAGCGGCACTTCGTCGGGGATTGCGGCGAGCGTTTTCGGTGGCCAGCATGCCGGGCACGCCGCGGGCCTTGCGCACCGGCGTGCCAAGTGCGGCGAGCACTGGCCGGGCAAACAGTGGGGTGAGGCCCGACACACCGAGGAAGGTGAAGACGGCGCCGACGCCAACGACCGTGAGGTTGCTGTTTCGGAGCCCCAAAACAACCCCCAGAATCCCGGCGATAAGTGCCGCGCCGCCGATGGCGAGGCGGCGACGTGAGGTGCCGCTGTGATCGTAGGCGACCTCTCTGAGAGCGGTCACCGGAGGCACGCTGGCGGCGCGCCACGCCGGCACGAGCGCGGCAAACATGGTGACGCCTGTGCCCACCAGCACTGCGACTACACAGGTCATCGTGGTGACAACGAGGCCGCCGGTCGGCAAGTCGAGTCCGGCGGCGCTGAGTAGGGAGCGGATACCGAATGCTGCGCCGATACCGCCGCCGACGCCAAATATCGACGCCAGCAAGCCAGTGATGAGCGACTCGATCACGACGGATTGCAGTATCTGATCGCGGCTCGCACCGATGGCCCGCAGCAGCGCCATTTCACGCGCTCGTTGGGCCACCACAATCGAGAACGTATTGAAGATGATGAACGCGCCCACGAAGAGCGAAACGAGCGATAACACGAGCAGAATCGTGGTGAAGAATCCGACGGCTTTTTGAATGCTGTCTTGCTGCTCGGTGGTTATTTGTTTGCCGGTGAGTACCTGAATTTCTTTTCCGGCAAAAGCCGTTTTCAGGTTGGATTGGAGTTGTAGCTGGCTGACTCCGGGTTTCGCGGCCACAGCTACCGCGTCGAATTTTCCTGGCTCGGTTACGTATTTCTGCGCGTCAGTTGGTGTGAACAAAACATTCGTCGTGCCTCCCGCTGAGTCTTCACTTCCAAATCGCACAAGCCCCACCAACGTGAATTTTGCCGTGGGCTGCTTGCTCAAAATGCTGACTTGGTCGCCGACGTGCAGTTTGCCTTTGCGGGCTACGGCACGGTCGATCACGATTTCGCCCTCGTGCTGGGGCGCGTGGCCCTCGCTCACTGTGAAGGGGTTGAGTCTCGAGTTGCCCAGCCACGCCCAGCCAAAGTTGGGTGGGCCGGTGTCGTCGGCCACTTGTTTGCCATCACTGCCGACAACTTTGACGCCGAAACCGCGGATGGCGCCGCGGGCCTCGGCCACGCCGTCAACCTTGGAGACCGCGTCGATGACGGTGGCGTCGATGCGGTCGCGGTCATCGGAGAAGTCACCCTCAATAAAGTTGGATGACCGCACCCAGCCGTCGGTGCCCTTAAAAACGTCAGCAAAAATCTTGTTGAAATTGCTGCCAATGGTGTCGCTCAAAATCAACGTGCCGACCATAAATGCGACGCCGAGCAAGATCGATAGAGATGTGGTGATTAGTCGAAATTTGCGGGCGGCGAGACCCCTGCGAATGACTAGCCACATGTTGGATTGATTCGTGGCGCGTCGATGTCGGTTACCCGGGGGTGAGGCATCCCCCGACTCTACCGGCCCCCACCGTCCTCGCCTCCGAACACCTCCGTCGAACCATCAGCGGTAATTTGCATTCGTGACGACAAAAATACTTTCGGCAGACGACTTAGCTGCCTTGTCTCCTTCGCAGAGGCGGGAAGCCTTTGAGAAGAGCATCGTGAAAGATCTTGGCGACGCCCCTGCTGGCCTGCTCGCCAGGACCCGTGATCGAGTTCTGCAGGAATTGCCTGCTCCCGATCGAGACTCGAGCGTTGGGCGCTGAGCGTCGGCCGGTCCGGGCTACGACCGAGTTCTTCCGTGATCTTGATCGTCAGCTTGGCGGGAACGTGGATCGAATGGCGGACCGTCGACGTACGACTTTCAGGTGTATGAGCTCTTCGAGATAATCGAAAAGTTTGCCACCGGATTTGACGATTTGCCGGCGCTGATACCGGGTCGTGAGGACTATCGGGTTTTGATCTCGACAGGCCTGTTGCTGAGCGCATATTCGGTCGTTGGTCAACTCGCTGCCGACGGGGCGGTCGAACTCGTGGCGCTCGAACTGGATCGTTACGGGGAGTAGCTAAGCTCTCGAGAACCATCGTATATCTCGGTGAGATATACCCGAGCGTTCTGACGCGGGCGGGCAATCCGAAGGTACGGGCTGCATTGAAGAAATTTGACACTGCTCGGTGCGCGATTGTTGATCTGGAAATTGGATTCTCGGCTTCGAACGTGGAGCAGTGGGACGCGCTGCATGGCGGGTTGGGCGTCCATCCCCTTGTTCCGATTGGTGCCCCTGAGATCGCTCGCGCTCTCGAAGTGCAACGCATGCTGGCGGGTGCGGGGCTCAAAGGTCGCAAAGTGCCTGACTCGGTGGGCGGCAGCGGTGTGGTGTATTTCGGCGGGGGCGGTTGGCGGGGCAGAATTGGAGGATGTCGCAGACGCCCGCCCAGCTTGGTTTTTCGATGCCCGCAGAATGGGAGCGTCACGAGCGGACGTGGATGGAATTTCCCAGCGCGACCGAGACCTTCGGCGAGGCCGGCAGCGATTCGCTTGAGTTTTACCGGGGTGTGTGGGCGTCGGTCACCAATGCGATTGCCGAGTTCGAGCCAGTATCGCTGGTGGCCAACATTGGCGAAGGGGCGGCGGCCAGAGCGCTGATGCATCCGAACGTGACGGTGCATGAGATGCTGATTAACGAGGCCTGGTTCCGCGATTCTGGACCCACATTCTTGCGATCGGCGACGGGCGAGATCGCGGCAACTCATTGGACGTTCAACGGCTGGGGTGATGCCGGATTTTCCGAGTGGGGCCTTGAGCAACACGTCGGCGCGATGGCGGCGGAGCTCGCTGGTGTGCCTGTGTTTTCGTCTCGCATGGTGAACGAGGGCGGCGGAATTCACGTCGACGGGCAAGGCACAGTGATTATCACAGAAACCGTGCAGTTGGGTGTCGATCGAAACCCGGGGTGGACGCACGTCCAAGTCGAAGCCGAGCTTCAGGCGTTTCTGGGTATCGAAAAGGTCATCTGGATCCCTCGTGGCTTGACGAAGGATTACGACCGATTTGGTACTCGTGGGCACATCGACATTGTGGCTTCGTTTGTGCGACCGGGCCTGTTGGTAGCGCACCGCCAGCCCGACCCGTCGCACCCCGATTACGAGGTATGCATTGAAAACATCGGGATCGTGCGAGCGTCCCGAGATGCCCGTGGCCGTCAACTCGAAGTGATCGAAATTGATGCCCCGACCGTGCTTGAAGTCGACGGTGAGATCGTGGACTACTCGTACATCAATCACTACATCTGCAATGACGCCGTGATCCTGTGTTCATTCGACGACCCTCGAGATGAGGCTGCCGCTAACACGTTGGCACCGTTGTTTCCGGGCCGAAAAATAGTGATGGTGGATGCCCGCCACATTTTTGAATGTGGCGGAGGCATCCACTGCATCACACAACAGCAGCCCGCTTCCGGGCGCGTGTAAATCGGGCGTGCAAAAAACTACTTGCCAGGTTGTGGCAATATCCGCAGGTAGGGCTTGACGGTTGTCCACCCTTGAGGGAATTTTTCGCGTGCTTGCTCGTCAGTGACGGCGCCGCCGATGATCACGTCGTCGCCGTCAGTCCAGTTGGCTGGGGTGGCGACCGAGTACTTCGCGGTGAGCTGTAGCGAGTCGATGACACGAAGCAATTCGGTGAAGTTGCGCCCCGTCGATGCCGGGTAAGTCAGCGTGAGTTTGACCTTCTTGTCGGGCCCGATCACGAAAACGGAACGCACGGTGAGCGTGTCGTTGGCGTTGGGGTGGATCATGTCGTAAAGGTCGGCAACCTTGCGGTCGGAGTCGCCGATCATCGGGAAGTTGACGGGCGTACCTTGGGTCTCAGCGATGTCGGCTTCCCATTTGATGTGTGAATCGACCGGGTCGACTGACAGGCCAATGACCTTGGTGTTGCGCTTGTCGAACTCCGGCTTGATGCGGGCCACGTAGCCCAGTTCGGTGGTGCACACGGGCGTGAAATCTTTGGGATGGCTAAAGAGCACGCCCCATGAATCGCCGAGCCATTCGTGAAAATTGACGGTGCCTTGCGTGGTTTCTGCGGTGAAGTCAGGGGCGATATCGCCAAGACGGACGGTCATCAGAATTCCTCCTTGGGAATCATTGTTTTTTGGTGGTTGAGAGCTTGCCGCCATTCTCGCCGAAACCCGACTACTTTTGTCAAGAATTCAACAAATTTGTTTCTTGGTGACGTTTTCGAGTCTCTCGGCGAGCAGGGTGGGAGAGCCGGCGCAGGCTTCGAGGTCGGCGGTACGCAGGACGAGTTCGTATGTGCCGTCGTCGAATTCGGCGACCACGACTGGCGCAAGGTTGTTGGCCGCCGCACGCACGACAGCGGGCTGATCGTCGCGGTGAAAAGTGTCGAACGGGATCGACAGCTCCGCCCGGCACGATTTCCACTCGGCCTTCTCGGCCACGAGCCCATGCGTGATGTCGCACAACGAACAATGCCGCCGCCCCAAGCGTGCCCCGATCCAATAGGCGAGCTCGCCCCGAATCGTGTGATCGGCGTCGTAGACCCCAATGAGCCGGGTGATCGTGCGTGGGCTGGTCGGTGACTCCATGGCCACAGTCTTGCTGATTTTGGTTGTCGCTGTGTGAGGCGAGTCGAACATCAGGCAAACGTTTAGTTAAGTAGTACATTTGTACGTAAAATTACTTGTTATGCCATGTTGTGTACGAGCAAAATTTGAGTATGGATTCGGAGATCGGCGATGTGGTTGGCAGCGTGGAGGCGGCGGTTGCTGCACTCACGTCATGCGATCCATTTGCGGTTTCATCGAACTTGATCGGGTCGTTGACGGTGCGTTTACAACGTGCTCTGCAGAAACTGCAGGTGTGTCAGGCGGGATTCGTGTCTCGGGCTGATGCGTGCGCCGTTTGGATGGGCACCACCGAGCGTTCGACCGCTGCCTGGCTCGCCACGGCTACCGGCACGTCATTTGGTCCAGCTCGCCGCCAAGTCGATCTCGCCGTAGTGCTCGACGCGGCACCCTCGGTTCGTGAGGCGGTGATCGACGGCACGATTGCTCTAGAGACCGTCGCTGCGCTTGGCTCGGCGGTGCTCGACCCGACGCTCGACGCCGACACACTTGGCAGCCTCGTCGACTCGGTCAGTGGCATCGCTCCGTCGCAGGCTCGTAAGGTTGTGGCTCGTTGGGAAGCTGTTCGGGTGTCGCAGTCTGATGGCGCCCAAGC
>JAYWAI010000109.1:0-2380 GCA_043782545.1 Acidimicrobiia bacterium | reverse complement strand
TCGTATGCGATCCGACGAAATCGAAGCGCGCCGAGCGCGCCGCCTTCGCGAACTCGACATTGAATCAGATCTCGTCAATCACGTCCCCACAGTCGTTGCCGCGGCGCTGATAATTCCTCAAGCGCTGATCGCCCGATTTCGGGGTGAACAATCCACAGCCAATGTCGACCCGCTCGTGGCCCAAGAGACAGACAGGCGAGCAATCGAGAAAGTCATGGCGATTGAGCGTTCCCTCGGTCGAATTCCCGTCAACCAGGTGCACAACAACCCTGGCTTCGACATCCTGTCCCAAGACCCCAGAACCGGCATGAAATACCAAATCGAAGTTAAAGGTCATCGCCCCGGAAACCGCGAAGTCATCGTGCATTGTCAGCAGGTGCGCCAAGCCCAACAAAACCCGGAGCGTTTTCGCTTGGTGATTGTCGAGGTGCCCAATGAACCAGACGCCGAGCCGATAGCCGCGTACTTCGTACGCCCGTTTGAGACGTATGAAATGTTTTTCGCTCAGTCGTATCTGCCACTCAACATCGCCGATTTCCTCCCCCGTGCCGTGACACCCCAATGACCGGCAACCAGCATGATCCGCAGTGTCCCCCAAAGCTTCAATCGGTCGCCTCCCGTGTCGACATATCGAATCGCAGGTTTGCTCGGCCGCGTTTCGAGAGTTTCCACCGTGGCCGGTCGTCAGAGTGCGCATCTGCGAGGCTAAGGAGATGCTGAATCGCGTGGAGGTTGAGGGTTACAAGTCGATTGAGAAGCAAACGATTGAGCTCGGTGCCCTCAACGTTCTCATCGGTGCCAACGGCTCTGGCAAGAGCAACGTGCTGTCGGTTTTCGATTTCGTGGGAGCAGTCGTGCGTGGCGACCTGGGAAGTCACGTTGCTCAAGCCGGAGGCGCTGCGCGTATTCTTCGCGCCAGCCGTCAAGAGCAAGAAATGTCGCTCAAGTTTGCCTTTGACCCGAATGAGTACAGGATCGTTTTTCGACAGGGTGTGGCGGGCGAGTTGGTTGTTGCAAACGAGTCGGCTGCCTTCCAAGGCAAAGGTTTTGAGGAGCCTTTCCGAATCAACATTTCAAAAGGTTCGCTTGAGTCGCGGCTTGGCGACCTGGCTGATGCACGTGGGAAAGCTACGGCCAAATGGGTTCACAGTGAGATGGCGTCGTGGAAGCGCTTCCACTTTCATGACACCATGCCAACCGCCGACGTTCGGGCATACGCCCGCGTGGATGACAACCACGAACTGCGCCGCAACGGCGAAAACCTAGCGGCGTTTCTTTATCGCTTGTCCATTTCCCAGCCTGGCCATTTCGAGCAAATCCAAATTTCGATTCGTTCTGTTGCGCCGTATGTCAGGGGCCTGACGCTGGCCCCCTCCGGCATCAACGCGGAGCACATCAAGCTCGCTTGGCGTCACGCGAATAGCGACGCGTACTTCGATGGCGCTGATCTGTCTGATGGCACGTTGAGGTATATCGCATTGGCCACGGTGCTTTTGCAACCCGACCCTCCGAAATTGATCGTGATTGACGAGCCAGAGCTTGGGCTTCACCCCAAGGCGATAGCCCATCTGGCCGAGCTGCTCTACAGCGCCTCGAAACGCACTCAGGTGATTGTGGCTACACAATCTGTAACGCTCATCGACTGTCTTGATCTCGGCGATGTAATCACCGTGGACCTTGATGGTGATAAATCAATTTTTAGACGTCTCGACGCGGGCGAGCTTGCACCGTGGCTCGAGGATTATTCGCTTGGCGAATTGTGGCAAAAAAATCTGTTGGGCGCGAGGCCTCAATGGCAAGGGTGACGCGTTGCCGCGTGTTGTGTGAGGGCCAAACCGAAGAAGCTTTCGTGCAGCGAGTGCTCGCGCCATATCTCCTCAGAAGCGGTTTTGATGAGGTCAAGTCTGTGATCGTGACAACTCGTGTAGTTGTCGACGGCACGAATTTTCGAGGCGGAATTGCAAAGTGGGCCCCTGTGCAAAGGGACCTCCACAAGCATTTGAAAGACTCGACATGTCTCATCACAACGATGATCGACTATTACGCATTGCCACCAGATACGCCTGGGCTCGTTGCCAAAGGTGTGAAAGCGACAGCCAGCGCTATCACTCGTGCAATTTCGCACGAGCTTGGCAACCCTGCCAATTTCGTGCCCTATGTGTCGATGCATGAGTACGAAGCGATTGCGTTTGCTGATTTGCATGTCACAGCCGCAGCGGTCGGCCAGGCTTCGCCGCCACGCGAGCTTGTCGATGCGCTCGAGCGGGCTGGCGGGCCCGAGCTTGTCAATGATTCTCGTGACACGTGTCCGTCGAGGCGGTTGGCGAATCATGGCTACCGGAAACTCGATCACGGCCCTTTGATTGCCGAGCGGATCGGC
>JAYWAI010000108.1:0-2380 GCA_043782545.1 Acidimicrobiia bacterium | reverse complement strand
ACACGCACCGACGCGCCAACCTGCTCGTTAACCGCTACCGGGACTGCGACCACTATCTGTTCGCCGCTCACCGACTCGGCGAGAGCGTTGCCCAACGCCGCTCGCACTGACCCGTCGCCGCTACGCGGACCTTCGCCAGCAATCAACCGGCCGTCGAGGTCATACACACCGATTAACACGCCAGCGACAGCCAGCACATCTGGGGAGTCCGAAGCAGTCAAAATCGGGACGGCAACGTCGCGAGATGCTTGCGTGGCTATGCGTTGGAGCCTCAGCACTTCTTCGGTCTCGTATCCGCTCTTGACGACGATGCCTAAGGGCACCGCAAAGGCCACGATCACGATCGCGGCAAGCGAGATCAATACCCGCATGAGACGACGGTTCATCGTGGGCTCCGGACGATTCCTGCCACGGTCATGGTTTTTCGAACCGGTAACCAACGGCGCGTAATGCCGTGATCCGGGTCGCTTCACCTGGTTGCTCTCCGAGTTTTCTTCGCAATGATGCGATATGCACATCGAGTGTTTTCGTTGAGCCAAACCAATGCTCATCCCAAACATGAGACATGATGGCTTCTCGTGAAACGACCGTGCCTACAGCCCGCACCAACATCACCAGAAGGTCGAACTCCTTAACACGCAACTCGATCTCGATTCCGGTCTGCCAGACACGACGCGCCGGCTCATCGATAACAAGCTCGCCGACAGTCACAAGCCCGCGGGCTGCGTTGGCCGACGTGCTCCGGAGTTGCACTCTTATTCTGGCCAGCAATTCTGCCAATCGAAAAGGCTTCGCTATGTAGTCAACCGCGCCAGCCTCCAACCCTACAACCACGTCTATCTCGTCAGCGCGGGCCGTGAGCATCAAGATGGGCAACGTCGAGTCGGTCAGACGAATTCGCCGACAAACTTCAAGCCCGTCCATGTCGGGAAGACCAAGGTCCAAAATTACCAAGTCGGCGATTGAGTATTTTTTGAGTGCATCCGCTCCCGAGGCCGCTCGTTCGATCAACCAACCTTGTGCGTCCAGAGCCCGCGTCAGCGAATAGGCAATGGCATCGTCGTCTTCGACAATAAGTATCCGATCGCTTGGCACACGGCAAAGATAAACGCGCATTTTGTCGTAGGCACGTTCGCCGAAAAGATTTCACCGTCAGATAACCGTCAAGCCACCCAACGAAAACCATCGAGTGCGTACTCTCAATAGATATCCCAAGGAGACGGAAATGAAATCTACCCCAAAGACACCACGACTCGCCCTTGGCCTAGTCGCTATCACGACGCTCGTTATGAGCGCGTGCAGCTCGACCAAACCATCGAGTTCGGCGACTTCGACCACCGCGCAGTTACCAACAACGCCAGCGGCGACCAATACGACCTCAGGCGCACCTTCGTCGAAAGCCTCTAGCGCATCGTCATCGTCGTCGGCAGGCGTCGGCACAACAGCACCGCCTGTCGTCGAAGCCAGCCCGGCCGGCGACATCCCCGACACCCAAGCATTTGTGATCTACACACCACCCGGAGCAAACTACGCCGTTTCAGTCCCTGAAGGTTGGTCGCGCACCGAATCCAACGGTGTAACGAGCTTCACCGACAAGCTCAACACGGTGCGCATGGAGACTGTCAAACTCACCAAAGCGCCGACCGTTGACACGGTCACTACAACTGATGGCCCGGCAATCGCTGCCGCCGATTCCTCAGCCAAGCTAGGCAAGGTTTCAGCAATCACCCGCAAGGTGGGTAACGGGGTGCTGATCATGTTTGAACGAAACAGTCCACCAAACGACGTCACTGGCAAGGTGTACCGAGAGGCCGTGGAACGGTACGTGTTTTGGAACAATGGCACCGAACTCATCCTCACGCTGTCGGGCCCAACGGGGAGCGACAACGTTGACCCATGGAAGAAAGTTACGGACTCGGTGACGTGGAAGTAGCACACGACGTTCCTCTGCTAGCCGAAGACCTGTATCGATTTTTTCACGTTGGTGACGACGAGACGCAAGCCTTGCGAGGCGTTTCACTCACAGTTGCTGCTGGAGAAATCGTGTCGGTTACCGGCCCGTCAGGGTCAGGCAAATCAACACTTCTGGCGTGTCTCGCCGGACTCGATGACCCCGACGGCGGGTCGGTAACTATCAACGGCGTTGTTATGTCACGACGCCCAGAGCCACTGCGTGCGGCACTTCGAGCTCGCTGTATCGGCATGCTTTTTCAAAGCAACAATCTAATTGAACATCTCAACATTCGAGACAACATACGATTCGCTCAGCAACTCATTCGCGGTGTGCCGTCGACCGACGCAAAACAACTTCTCACGAAACTGGGCCTCGGCTCACGACAAACCGCGTTCCCGTCACAACTTTCCGGAGGCGAGTCGGCAA
>JAYWAI010000107.1:0-6307 GCA_043782545.1 Acidimicrobiia bacterium | reverse complement strand
TTGTGCCTGATCACTAGGGTAGTGCGCCACGAACAATTGTGTCCGTGGCGCGCGGCACGCTACCCTTGGGGGTGCTGTGTACCCGCTGATGCGGTTTCACGCATCGATTCGTAGTGTGCGCAGGTCTGGTTGTTCGGTCTCATTGGCAGATTTCCTGTGTCGCTTAACGCTCAGGAAGGCTCCTCGTGAAGAGAACATTTCAACCAAACGTCCGCAAGCGTGCCAAAAAGCACGGATTTCGCCATCGGATGTCCACGCGTGCGGGTCGTGCCGTGTTGCGTTCGCGTCGGTTGAAAGGTCGAGAGAAAATCTCGGCCTAGAGTCTGTCGCCGGCGCTGGAATGAATTCGTTGTCGGGCAAGTCCGCTTTTGCGGACCTTCGTCGGAACGGAGTCGTTGGACGATCGCGTCTTGTCAGCGTTGTCGTTACTCGCCAGTTCTCGGCGCAGGCATTGATGGTCGGGTTCGCAATACCGAAAACCGTTGGCACAGCCGTTGTACGCAATCGTTGCCGTCGTCGGCTTCGGCCGCTGGTCGATTCATTGGCCGCCGCAAAAGGGCCGATACGAGCTGGTTCGATGTTGATCCGAGTCCACGCTGATCTCGAGTCAACGTCACAGAATGCATTGCGTATAGAACTTGAGCAAGCTGTGACTCGTGCCATGGCGGCGCTGTGAAACGGGCGATGCTGTGGGGCATCGGGGTATACCAACGGGTCAGCGGTGGTCGTGTATCGGCATGCCGATTTATCCCAAGTTGCTCTGCCTTTGCCGCAGAAGCCATTGAAGTTCATGGAGTAGGTCGAGGTACGGCTTACGCCGTTTCTCGTGTTTGCCGTTGTCATCCGTGGGGGCGTTCGGGATTCGATCCCGTTCCCCGCAGAGTTGACTCGGCCTCATAGGTTTTGGAGACGTAGATGTTTGGTTGGTTAGCCAAGGCATTGGCCTGGTTTTACGAGTTGTCAGGGTCCTATGGTGTCGCCATCATGCTTCTGACTGTGTCGATCATGATTGTGTTGACGCCATTGACTCTCAAGGGCACCCGGTCGATGATGGCGATGCAGCGTTTTGGGCCGGAAATGAAACGAATTCAGGCGGAATTTAAACACGACCGGCAACGCCTTAACGAAGAGATGCTGGCATTTTATCGAGAACACAAAATCAATCCCGTTGGCGGGTGTTTGCCGATGCTGGTTCAGATGCCGGTGTTCATTGTCTTGTGGCGAGTTCTCTCGGGGCTCACTCGCAAATGGGGCGCGACCTGCAATGCCGATGATTTGAAAGCGCAGTGCGTCCCGGGCAATTTCCACCCGAAGTACCTGACGTCGGGAAGTCAACTCAACAAAGACCTGTTGAAGAATCACGAAATGTTGAGCTTTGGTCTGGATCTCTCCAAAAGCGCCGTCAAAATGTTCCAAACAAGCTTTGGCAGCGGCTTGCCGTACGTGGCTTTGGTGGTTGTTTACGCTGGTAGTGCCATGTATCAGCAGCGACAAATGATGGCAAGGTCAAATATTGGTGACATGACAGCCCAGCAGCTTCAACAGCAGAAAATTATGAAATTTCTTCCTTTGTTGTTCTCTGTAGTTTCTTTGACCTTTGCCGCCGGCTTGTTGGTGTACCTCGTCACCTCTAACTTGTACCGAGTCGCACAACAAGCGTTCATTGCTAAGACGATGCCGGTGCCCGCCCCGTATGTGCCGAATCCGGATGCGCCAAAATCCAGTCCAAAAGCGATCCAACCGAAACCTGCGACCCCTCGTCCCGTCGTTACGGGCCGGGTAACGCCAAAGGCGAACCAGGCCGCCGCATCACCTCAACGTCGTAGTTCATCAACGGGTCGTCCGTCGGTGGGTAGGAACAATCGTCAGGGCGCAATTCCTGACAAGAAAGAAAAGTAGATATGCAGTGGGTAGAGACGCGCGGTGCATCGGTTGACGTTGCGATAGAACGCGCACTAGACGAACTTGGTGTTGATCGCTCTGAGGCAGAGATTGAAATTGTCGAGGAGGCAAAAACTGGGCTTTTTGGTCGGGTGAAATCGGAGGCGCGAGTTCGGGTGCGCGTGCTACCTCGCCAGCAACGCCCCAAAGTTGAACGTCGCGATCGCAAGAAAAAATCCGGCAGGGATGACAAGGCTCTTCCCGAGCACGCCAATACCCGGAGTTCGGGCGTCCCTCCCGCATCGGCCTCGAACGCTGATCAACCAAAGTCGCCGACTCCGAAAACCAAAACATCTGCCCAATCAACTCGCCCGACATATGGAGATCAAATGCCCACTGAATATATTGAACTTCCCGAACTCACATTCGCTGAGCAGGGTGCTGTAGTTGAAACGTTCTTATCAGGTTTGACCAGTGCATTTGGATACGCGACGACGTCGGAAACGATTGTTGAAGCTGGGGAATCGGTAGAAGTGCGTGTCTTGGGCGACGATCTCGGCCTATTGCTCGGCCCGAAAGGCCGGACGCTGGAGGCGGTCCAAGAACTAGCGAGAACCGTTGTTCAGCGAAAGTCAACGGCGGTGCGACACAACCGTATCCGCGTTGATGTAGCGCAGTATCACGAACGGCGACGGGCTGCTTTGGCCCGGTTCGCCATCCAAGTCGCTACATCGGTAGCGGAGACGGGCGTGGCCAGGGAACTTGAACCGATGTCGTCGCCGGATCGAAAGATCGTCCATGATGCGATTGTCGACGTCCCAGGTGTTGCTTCAATTTCTGAGGGCGAGGAGCCACGTCGCCGGGTTGTTGTTCAACCCGCGTAGTCGTGAGCGGGCACGATCCTCAGCCTGATTTTGGTGGTCTTGTCCCGGTAATTCAGGCGGCTCAACGACATGGATGGATCGGGCCGGGAGAGGCCATGACGCACGTTGAGACGTCACTTAGGTTCGTAGACGCTCTATCCTCTTGCAGTCAAATGACCAACGTTGTGGAGCTCGGGAGCGGTGGTGGTATCCCGGGTTTTGTGGTGGCGGCAGCTATTTCTTCTTGCCGATTGACCTGTATCGAGTCCGACGAGCGGCGCGTGGATCACCTCTGGTGGGCGGTCCATCACCTCAAATTGGCAGATCGCATTGTTGTCATTCACGCTCGTGCCGAGGCGGCGGCTCATGACGACAAACTTCGAGGGGTGTTCGACGCTTGTATTGCTCGGAGCTTCGCTCCCCTTCCGATAGCCGTTGAAGTAGCGTGTGGCTTTTTGCGCGTTGGGGGCCATGCATTCGTTTCCGTCCCACAAGACGACCGGAGTGTAGTCATTCGAGCTCAGCCACTTGAGACCGTTGGACTCAAAGAAGTACGAGACCTGGACGGACTATTTCACGGTATCCAGCAAATGTTGCCGCGTGAGCGCTATCCTCGCACGGAAAAGCAATCGCGCCGCCACCCGCTCTGGCATGTTTCACGTGAAACATTGTGACCTAGGCGCAATTGGTGTTCACAGTCAAGGGCTGAGGGAAATCCCGTTGTAGCGGGATCAGCATGGTCAAGACCCAAGCCAGCGAAGGCAGACGTTGAATGAGGATAACGAAATGAGAATTATCGCTGTGGCAAACCAGAAGGGGGGCGTTGGTAAGACAACGACAACCATCAACCTGGGTGCGTGTTTGGCAGACATCGGATACCGTACATTGCTGATTGACCTAGACCCGCAGGGAAATGCCACCACCGGTTTGGGCATCAACATACGTGATCTGCAGTCTTCGATGTACGACGTAATCATTCATGGCATGGCCATGGTCGATTGCATCGAATCGACTTCGGTGAGAAACCTCTTCATTGCGCCGTCAAATTTGGACCTCGCTGGTGCCGAAATCGAATTGGTACCCGCCTTTAGCAGGGAGCTCAAACTTAAGCGGGCCTTGGAAGAGGTGCAAGGCGAGTACGATTACGTGCTTATCGATTGCCCGCCGTCGTTAGGTCTGCTCACGGTCAATGGGCTCGCAGCTGCCACCGAGGTTCTCGTCCCTATCCAGTGCGAGTACTACGCGCTGGAAGGATTGAGCCAATTGCTCAAGAACGTCAGTCTCGTCCAGAAAAACCTCAATCCGATCCTTGAAGTGACCACGATCATCTTGGTGATGTATGACGCAAGAACGAAACTATCAGATCAAGTGGCGAGTGAAGTACGCAAGCATTTTGGCTCGAAAGTGTGCAGAACTGTGGTACCCCGCACGGTGAGACTTTCGGAGGCACCGTCGTTTGGCCAACCGATTATCGAGTTTGACCCAAGTTCTCGGGGGGCAATTGCATATCGACAACTAGCGAAGGAGGTCAGCGGTGGCACGTCGCAGCGGACTCGGTAGAGGATTGAGTTCTCTTATTCCAGTTGACTCACCCGGTACGGCAGGCTCACTACAAGAGCTTGAGATAGGGGCCGTACGGCCCAACTCCAATCAGCCGAGATCGGTGTTCGATGAAGACGCATTAGCTTCGCTAGCAGCATCAATACATGAGCTGGGAGTTCTCCAACCAATATTGGTACGGAGAGCGTCTGACGGGAGCTTCGAGCTTATTGCTGGCGAACGACGATGGCGAGCAGCGAAACGAGCTGGCCTGCAGACGATTCCAGCGCTTATTCGCGACGTTGAGGACGTCAATTCGCTGGAACAGGCCCTGGTAGAGAATCTGCACCGTGAGGATCTCAACGCGCTCGAAGAGGCAGCGGCCTTCCAACAGCTCATTGAAGACTTCGGGTTGACACATGACCAAGTAGCGCAACGTGTTGGAAAGAGCCGATCGGCGGTTTCTAACACGTTGCGGCTATTCCAACTCCCCCCAACAGTTCAAAAATATGTGGGCGAAGGTCGCTTAAGCGCTGGGCATGCGAGGGCATTGCTCGGCACGCCCGATCGCTCGTTCCAGGAAGCGCTTGCCAAGCGTGCTGTCGCCGACGAAATGTCCGTTCGAGCTGTCGAGGAAGCCGTCCGTGAACGCGAGCAACGAGGCGAAGCGGTGGCTTCGATCGTCAAGGAACCCGCAAGCCCTGCCAAACTGGCACGCACCGCAGGGCCAGGGATGCTCGAACTCGAATCGTTGCTTTCCGAGCACTTATCCACGAAGGTCGGCATTACTATGTCAGCTCGGCGGGGACGCATCGTAATTGACTTTGCCACACTTGACGACCTTGAACGGATCTATCGTGCCATGACGGAACCTACGCAGAGCTCAACTCCGTACTAGCGGCTTACGTTGTGCACAGGTGTGGACAACAATGTGAACATGTACTCGAGGTTTCGTGTTCAGCACATAAGCCCTGATGAGAGCGTTCCTACAGGAGGTCCGTAAACTCAGCGAGTAGTTGCGATTTCCCCTTAGCGCCAACGATGCGCTTTACGGGTACACCGTTTTTGAAGACAATCATGGTGGGAATACTCATAACGTCGAAACGCATGGCGAGTTCTTGCTCATGGTCAACGTCGACTTTAGCGATCGAAATAGCGCCCGACTTCTCCACAGCGATCTCATCAAGAATCGGGGCAATCATTTTGCACGGCCCGCACCACTCGGCCCAGAAATCGACGACAAGGAGGTTGTCGGCGGAGTTTACCGTCTCGTCAAAAGTGGCTTGGGTAAGGTGCGCAACGTGAGCTGACATGATTCTTGACTTTCTGCTTGGGTGGTGAGACTGGGTGCGGAGTGTATGGCGACAATTGTGAAGATCCACCACTGACTAGTTGTTTTGGGATTCCAGCCAACGTTCGGCGTCAATAGCTGCCGTGCATCCGGATGCGGCGGCGGTGATGGCCTGGCGATACGTGTGGTCTTGCACGTCGCCGCACGCGAACACGCCCGGTACGTTGGTGTAGGTTCCGGGCCCCGTATGGAGGTAGCCGTTGTCCTGCATGTCGAGTTGACCGTGAAAAAGGTGTGTGTTTGGTGTGTGACCAATGGCTACGAATAGTCCGGCCACAGAAAGCGTGGACTCAACTCCGGTTACGGTGTCTTTGAGTTTTACTCCCGAAAGAGTTGTGTCGCCGATGAGGTCTGTGACCTCAGAATTCCATCGAAACTCGATTTTGGCGTTCGATGACGCTCGGTCTTGCATAATTTTCGAGGCTCTTAGGTGATCCCGACGATGAATTAAAATCACTTTTGAGGCAAATTTGGTCAAGAAAGTTGCCTCCTCAACGGCGGAATCGCCGCCGCCGACGACGGCAATTTCCTTGCCTCGAAAAAAGAAGCCATCGCATGTCGCGCATGTTGATAGGCCGTGGCCGATGAGCCGCTCTTCTGCGGGCAGGCCCAGCATGTTTGATTGGGCGCCAGTGGCGACAATGACAGCGTCGCTGGTGTAGTTCGTGCCTGC
>JAYWAI010000106.1:0-2403 GCA_043782545.1 Acidimicrobiia bacterium | reverse complement strand
ACGTTGCCGGGCAAGTGATTTTGACGCATGAATTCCACTGTGCGACTCCCCAAAATCCGGGTGCCATCGACGATGCCGCCACCGCGCAACATCTCGGCAAATTTCACATAGTCACTCATTGTGGAACACAACCCGCCGCCGCCCCCCAGAAACGTTGGCGTCGAGGAGTGCACACCAGCCAGGGCATCGAGCGGCCGAGCCAGGCCCGTGCGTGGCGCAGGCGTATACAAGTGGGCGAGTCGATCGCGCTTGGCGTCCGGAACAAAAAATGCCGTGTCGCTCATACCCAGCGGCTCAAAAATGCGGGTGCTGAAAAACTCGTCCAAAGACATACCCGAGATCACCTCGATCACCCTGCCCAACACATCCAGACCAATCGAGTAGTTCCATTCAGCGCCCGGTTGAAACAGCAACGGCAGCTGTGCCCACCTCTCGCACATGCCGGCAAGATCAACACCTTCTGGCGTGCCCCATTCGAATCCAGCGTTGCGATACATCAGGTCGACTGGGTGGGCGTACATGAATCCGTATGTGAGGCCAGCGGTGTGGGTGAACAGATGCCACAGCTCCATGGGTGACGTTTGGTCAACGACATCGGGACTCTCCGCGGCGCCACCGACCCAGACCTTTGTGTCGCCGAAAGCCGGAATGTACTTCTGGACGGAGTGGTGCAATTCGAAGGCGCCTTCCTCCCACAGCATCATGGCGGCTACGGCGGTGATCGGTTTCGTCATCGAGAAAATGCGCACGATGGTGTCGAGTTCCATTGGTTTCCCATCAGCCACGTGAGCGTGCCCGTACGCATCGGTAAAGGCCAACTTTCCGTGCCGAGACACTGCGACTGACCAGTTGGGAAGCCGTCCGTCGTCGACATATTTGCGAAAGTGGGTGCTGATTCGGGCCAGGCGAGCGGGGTCAAAACCAAGATCAAGCGGGTTAGTTTGCACTTCTAGTGACACGAGTCTCCCTCAGGTATCGCCTGCGCGATCCAAGCAAACTAGTGAAAATGTCAGTTCGTGTCGAACCATCGCGAAAAGTGCGGTAAATTGACTATGTCGACGGGAATTCCCCCCGCCCGTCGGCGTGGAGAATTCTTTTCATGTTGGTTCGCCTTGCCCATTTTTGCTACCGCCGCCGCCGCTATGTCGTGATCGGTTGGATAGTGCTGCTGTTTGCTCTCAACGCAATTGCGGGAAGCGCAGGCGACAAATTCTCATCCAGTTTCAGCCTGCCCGGCACCGATTCGCAACGAGCGGCCGACCTTCTCAAAGCGAAGGACTCCAGTCGTGCCGGTACGACTGGTGATGTGGTGTTGAAGGCTCCAGGCCGGTTCACCGACGCCGAAAAGGTTCAACTCGGAGCGCTGTTCGGCGATGTTGCCAAAGTCGATCGGGTGCGACTCGTGCGCAGCCCGTTTGACCCAGCGAACGCGCGGCAAATTGCACCGGGCGGCACCATTGCGTACGCCGAAATTCAGTTCACTGGCACCAGCGTGCCCGACATCGCCATCATCGACAAGATCAAGTCGCTGAGGGCCCAAGCGCATGTTGATGGCGTGCAAATCGAGGTCGGCGGCGAAATTTTCGGTGATCGTTCGACACCAGGGGCCACCGAAGCGATTGGCCTCATGGCGGCGATCGTCATCCTGCTGGTGGCCTTTGGCTCGTTGCTGGCTATGGGTTTGCCGATCCTTACGGCATTGTTTGGTCTGGGTTGCGGGCTGGCTGGCGTCACCCTTATTTCGCACATTACGAGCGTGCCGGAATTCGCCACGCAACTTGGCTCGATGATCGGTATCGGCGTTGGCATTGACTACGCCCTGTTCATCGTGACGCGGTATCGCCAAGAACTCAAAGACGGCAATGGCCCGGAGCGAGCGGTTGTAACGGCCGTCAACACGGCGGGTCGGGCAGTCCTTTTTGCCGGTCTGACCGTAGTGATTTCGGTGCTGGGCATGTACTTGATGAAGATCAAATTTGTTCAAGGGCTCGGCTTTAGCGCTGCAATTGTGGTGCTGGCCACCATGGCTGCGTCGGTGACGCTGCTGCCGGCGTTGTTGGGCTTCTGCGGTCATGCCATCAACAAGTTCGGTTTGCCCGGGCACGCCAAACGTGAATCGAAACCAGGGCCGTCGGTGTGGTTCCGATGGTCTCGTTTCATTCAACGTCGACCGTGGCCCGCCGCTCTGGCTGGCTTGCTGATCTTGGTGTTCTTCGCGATTCCGATGTTTGACATTCGCCTCGGCAACTCCGACGCATCCAACTCGCCAACGTCGGAGAGCATCCGTCGGGGCTTCGATATCAAGGCCGAGGGTTTCGGGCCTGGTGCGTCGAACCAGTTCTTATTGGCCGCCAAACTGAACTCGCCCCAAGATTTAGTCACACTGAAATCCGTTTCCGACGT
>JAYWAI010000105.1:0-6353 GCA_043782545.1 Acidimicrobiia bacterium | reverse complement strand
GATGATGGTTTGCAACTCTTTACGAGTGCAAGAGGAAAACATTCGGACGTTGCCGAGGTTGTCAAGGTACGCATCGTTTTTGGCCATGCGCGCATCATAGGAACGAATTGCGCAGCGTGCGAGCCCGATGGCGTGTCATCGGACACATTTTTCTATGACCACGCGATTCTCCACATTGTTTGTGAGCAGCCCGCAATCTTGTTAACGCCTATGAAACAGTCGTTTACGGGTAAGAAACATTCCCGAAACAGAGGCTGTTTAAGTTGCTGTCGTTCACGAAAACCCGTGTTCACGAGACCTGAGGAAGGAGCGAAATGGTTGAGTTAGTTACGGCAATCATTAAGCCGCACAAACTCGACGACGTGAAAGACGCTCTGCGCGCCATTGGCGTGCAAGGGATCACCGTCAGCGAAGTGAAGGGATTTGGTCGTCAAGGCGGCCATACCGAGGTGTATCGAGGCACCGAATACAAAGTTGACCTTCTTCCGAAGGTCAAGCTCGAAGCGTTGGTCAATTCTGACCAACTCGACAGCGTCGTCGAGGCACTGCGCGCCGCCGCGCAGACCGGAAAAATTGGCGACGGGAAGATCTGGACGACTCCCGTGGAACGAGTGGTGCGAATTCGCACCGGAGAAATGGGAGTAGACGCGCTGTGATACGCGAATTTCGAACGAAAATCAAAGAGAAAGATTCACGAAAATTTTTCGTTGTCTATCTCGCCGGGAAAATGATCGGCATGATGCTGGCGCTCGGAGCGGTTTTTGTGGCTGCGAGTTTCTTGCATGTGAATGCCAGCGCCGAAGACGCAGTGACTCAAACTCAAGTCACCGACGTGATCAACGCCACGAATACTATGTGGACGCTTGTTGCGGCCTTTCTGGTGTTCTTCATGCAAGCCGGTTTCATGATGCTCGAAGCGGGCTTTGCTCGTACTCGTGAGGTCGTGAACGTGTTGCTCGAGTGCATCGTTGACACGTCATTGTGCGCCATCTTGTTCTTTGCCTTTGGTTTCGCGTTCATGTTCGGTGCCGGCAACAGTTTCATTGGTCACACGTGGTTCTTCTTGAACAATGCTCCAAGTGCCTACCCCGGCACCGGCGTTGCATTCATGGCGTTCTTCTTGTTCCAATTCGCCTTTGCTGACACGTGCTCTACCATCACTTCGGGTGCCATGGTCGGCCGGACGGGTTTCGTGGGCGACTTGCTGTATTCGGTCGGCGTAAGCGGGTTCATTTACCCGATTCTCGGTCATTGGATATGGGGTCCCGGAGGCTACCTGCAACAAGGTGCGACTCACTTCCGTGACTTCGCGGGATCGACCACCGTGCACACCATTGGCGGCATGATTGCCCTCGCTGGTGCCATCGTGCTCGGCCCACGCCTTGGACGGAAGTTCAAGCGTGACGGCGGCGGCTTGCCACCCGGCCACGACCTCACAATCGCAGCCATTGGTGGTGTGATCTTGTGGTTCGGTTGGTACGGTTTCAACCCCGGCTCCACCTTGTCGGCGTTGGATGCGATCGGCATTGGTCGTGTTGCCACCAACACCACGTTGGCTGCTGCTGCGGGCGGTTTGTCGGCGCTGTTTATCGTGTACCCACGAAGCAAAAAGTGGGACATGGGTATCACCATTAACGGTTTCCTGGGTGGCCTCGTAGCCATTACGGCACCGTGCTATTGGGTGAATCCGACCGGCGCAATACTCATTGGTGTCATCGCTGGTGCGGTTGTGGTCTTTGGCATCGACTGGATTGAACACATGCGCATTGACGATCCGATCGGCGCAGTCGCCGTGCACGGCTTGGCGGGCATATTCGGCACTATCTCGGTCGGGCTGTTCGCTACTGGTCAGTACGGGGTTCCGGGTTCCACCGGAGCTGACACGACGACCAAGGTCAAAGGCTTGTTCTGGGGTGGTGGTTCCAAGCAACTCCTCACCCAGATTCGAGGCAGCGTCATGATTACCGCGGTGTGTCTGGCTGTTGGTCTCGTCATGATGTACGGCGTCAAGAAGACTGGCACGTTGCGACTCAGTGAGGAAGGCGAGTTGGAAGGTATCGACTTCCACGAGCATGGCTCGTCGGCCTATCACCCAGAAGCTGCGTTCTTGGGCTCTAGCCGCTAGCGCCACGAAAACCGAAAGCCGCTCGTATTTCTAGGGCGCCCAGTACTCAGAAAAGTCAGCTGGCCTGTGAGCGTGCTTTGGTGCGCCGCAGGCCAGCTTGCGCGAGGCGGCCCTGACGGATGCTGTACAGCTCGGCGTCGATGGCCAGCACCACGGCGGCCAGATCGTCTTTGGGACCCCGAGTTCCGTGCGCCAAGGTGGCATCGATGCTGGAAAGGGCGAGCCCGGAAGTGAGTCGTTGGACGATTACTTGCGCGTGTAGCGCGTTGCAATCGGTGGCCAGCAGACCAAAGGTGTCGCCGGCGATGCGAGCCACGGTGTCTTCGCCGCGGGCCAAACTACCGACCACTTTGGCGGTACGTCGAAGCGTTGCGTCGCCAGCGCGTTCGCCGCGGATGCTGTTGATCTGAGCTAGATGGTCGATCTGAACGAGGATGATGCTGGCGTCGTCGTTGCGACGCTTGCACCGTGCTTCCTCGCGATCGACCGCCTCAAACCAGGCTTTGCGATTGGCTAAACCGGTGAGATGGTCTGCCCGGGGGACGACGTTTTCAACAGGGGCAGGGAAACGAGCATGCACCTACCGGTTATCGGCATTCTGGCCGCGAAGTTGAGCAATAGTCTTGGGGTGCGCCGTTGCGGCCCAGTGCTTGGCTTGACCTTGTGCGGCCACCGCTGCGGCCGCTGCGGCGATCGCTTCTTGGTCGCCCAGATAGTGGCTCGAGAGTGGCGTGAGCGTCGCCGGGTCGAGGTCGTATACCAGCGGCACGCCGGTAGGAATGTTGAGCTCCAAAATCTCGTCGTCGGTCATTTGATCCAGGTGCTTCACGAGCGCCCGCAGGCTATTGCCGTGGGCGGCCACCAACACAGTGTGACCGGCTTGCAAATCGGGCACGATGGCGTCGTGCCAATACGGCAGCAGGCGCGTCACGACGTCCTTCAGGCACTCTGCGGCAGGCAAAATGTCGGCCGGCAGGTGGGCGTATCGCGGATCGTGGCGGGGGTGACGCTCGTCGTCGAGGTCGAGCGCGGGCGGCGGCACGTCATAACTGCGACGCCAGATTTTGACCATATCGTCGCCGTATTTCGCCGCGGTAGCGGCTTTGTCGAGCCCTTGCAGTGCGCCGTAGTGCCGCTCGTTCAAACGCCAATGACGAGCCACGGGAATCCAACTGCGGTCCATTGCTTCGAGCGCCAAATTGGCAGTCGTGATGGCCCGCGCTTGCAGGCTCGTGTGAAGTTTGGTGGGAGCAAATCCTTCTGCGGCCATCACGTGGCCACCCTCGGCGGCCTCGTTTCGGCCAAGTGGCGTGAGTTCAGCGTCGTACCAACCAGTGAACTGATTGGACAGGTTCCACTCACTTTGGCCGTGGCGCAGGAGAATCAGCGTTGTCATGGCGCCAGGATATGCGTCGCCAGGCACGCCTCAAGTCACGAGCCATAGAGTGCGTTGGTGACTGAGTTTGATTTCGCGCATTTCCCTCGTTTCGCTGAGCTCTGTGACGTAGTGCGCAGTTACGCAGCCGACCACCCTGGCTTGGTCGCCGTGGAGTCGATTGGCACCAGTTACGAAGGGCGCGAGATCTGGCTGGTGACGGTCACCAACACAGCCACTGGTCCAGCCAATGAGAAGCCCGCAATGTGGATTGATGCCAACATTCACGCCACCGAAGTCACCGGCGGCGTGGCGGCGCTGCACCTCATTGAGCACCTCGTGAGCGGCTACGGCAATGACCCTATGGTGACCGCAGCATTGGACACCCGAGCGTTCTACATCGTGCCGCGCCTCAATCCTGATGGCGTCGAAATGGCGCTCAGCGACCGCCCGAAATTTGTGCGCAGCTCTGTGCGGCCGTACCCCCATGTCGATCAACAAGATGGACTCGTGGAGGGCGATGCCGATGGTGATGGGCGATACCTGTTCATGCGCGTTCCCGATAGCAGCGGGGCATGGACGACCAGCGATGCCGACCGGCGGTTGCTAGTACCCGTCGACCCAACCGGCGTCGGCGTGGCTGGGCCGCGGTATCGGTTGCTGCCAGAAGGGCTCATGCGCAATCACGATGGTGTCACGATCCCGATCGCCAAAGTGGCCGAAGGGCTGGATTTGAACCGCAACTACCCCGCGGGTTGGCGTCCGGAAAACGATCAATTCGGCGCCGGACCGTACACACTCAGCGAGCCCGAAACACGAGCCGAAGTGGCCGCCATTTCGGCTCGGCCCAACGTCACCGCGTTTGTGGCGTATCACACATCTGGCGGCGTGCATTTGCGTCCGTACTCAGAAAAATCCGACGACGAAATGCCGTCTGGTGACTTGCGTACCTTTCGCTTCATCGGTGCCAAGGCCACCGAATTCACGGGCTACAAAGCCGTGAGCGTGTTCCACGATTTCAAGTACGACTTCAAGGTGACCGAAGGCGGAGCGAGTGACGATTGGGCCTATGACCATCTCGGCGTTTTCGCATGGACGACCGAATTTTGGTCGCCCCTCGACCGGGCCGGCATCAAGGACTACCACCTCATCGAGTGGTACAACGCGCACCCGATCGACGATGATCTCAAACTGTTGGCGTGGGCAGACGAGATTGCCCCGAACGAGATTTTTGTGGGCTGGTACGCATACGACCACCCCGACCTAGGCCCTGTTGAATTGGGCGGCTGGAACCATATGACGCTGACCAACGCGCACCCGGCTCACATGGTGGCCGAGATTGAGCCGCACTCGCGTTGGGCGGTATGGCACTGTTTGATTTCGCCATATTTGGAGCTGGCTTCGGCCGAAGCAGGATCGCTCGGCGATGGCTTGTGGCGGGTGCGGGTCGTTGTGCACAACACCGGATTTCTGCCCACTAACGTGACCCAGCGAGCCGTGCAGCGCCAGGCTGTGCGTCCCGTGATAGCGGTGCTTTCGTTAGCAGATAGTTGCGAGTTGGCGACGGGTAAAGCTCGGTTGGAACTCGGGCAGCTCACGGGCCGAGAACGCAAAAACTCAATGCTGGGCTGGTCGACCGCGGATCCGACCAGCGACCGGGCCGTGGCCGAATGGATCGTGCGTGGTGCCGCGGGAGCGACGGTCGACTACGAAATTCGCCACGACCGGGCCGGCGTTGTACGCGGATCGATAGTGTTGGCGTAACTTTTACTGACTTTTGTTGAAAACTTGAGTCAAAGTGGCTCAAGTTCCTTACACTTACTGGCAATAGATCCGTCACCGTGGCGGTCAACCAGCAAGTGGAGTAACCCAAATGGCTAAGGCAGTCGGCATCGACCTCGGCACCACCAACTCAGTTGTCAGCTATCTCGAAGCCGGCGACCCCACCGTTATCGCCAACACCGAAGGCGCTCGCACCACTCCCTCTGTGGTTGCTTTCGCCAAGAATGGCGAAGTACTTGTGGGTGAAGTGGCCAAGCGTCAAGCCATCACCAACCCCGATCGTACGTTCCGATCGATCAAGCGTCAGATCGGCACCAACTGGACGTCGCCTGACATCGACGGCAAAAAATACACCCCCCAAGAAATCTCAGCGCGCGTGCTGATGAAGCTCAAGCGTGATGCCGAGTCGTTCCTCAACGACACCGTCACGCAAGCCGTCATCACCGTGCCGGCCTACTTCGACGACGCGCAACGTACCGCCACCAAAGAGGCTGGGCAAATCGCCGGGCTTGAAGTGCTCCGCATTATCAACGAGCCCACCGCCGCGGCATTGGCCTATGGCCTCGACAAGGCCAACTCTGACGAGACGGTTCTCGTATTCGACCTCGGCGGCGGCACGTTCGACGTGTCGGTGCTCGAAATCGGTGACGGCGTCTTCGAAGTGAAATCGACCCACGGTGACACTCATCTGGGTGGCGACGATTGGGATCAGCGCATCATCGACTGGCTGGTGCAGCAATTCAAGGCCGCCCAGGGCGTCGACCTTGCCGCCGACAAGATGGCCGCGCAACGTCTGAAAGAAGCCGCCGAAAAGGCCAAGATCGACCTCAGCCAAGTGCAGCAAACGCAGATCAACTTGCCATTCATCACGGCCAACGCCAATGGCCCGTTGCATCTCGACGAGCAACTCAGCCGGGCGAAGTTCCAAGAACTCACCGCCGATTTGTTGCAGCGTTGCAAAACCCCTTTTGAGCAGGCCATCAAAGATGCCGGGCTCACCAAGGGCCAAGTCGACCACGTGATCATGGTGGGCGGCTCTACCCGTATGCCTGCCGTGCAGGATCTCGTGCG
>JAYWAI010000104.1:0-17039 GCA_043782545.1 Acidimicrobiia bacterium | reverse complement strand
TTCTTCCGGCACGATCGCCGGTCCAGAATTAACGCCGTGCGGGTTGTGCAGTTGAGCGTCGAAATGGCGACCCGCCTTGGGGTGCGTGACACCGATCTGGACCGCCTCATTTGGGCCGCCGCCGCTCATGACATTGGCAAACTCGACATCGCCAAACGGGTACTCAACAAGCCCAGCAAGCCATCCAAAAAGGAATTCGCTATTTTGCGCGAGCATGCCGAAAACGGCGAAAGGTACGTACATTCCTTCCAGTCTTGGCTCGGCGATTGGGGTCACGGCGTCGATCAGCACCACGAACGATTCGATGGTGCGGGGTACCCGAATGGCGTGGCGGGCACGCAGATTTCACTCGCCGGTCGAATTGTGTCGATCGCCGATTCTGTCGAGGCCATGACCGCAACTCGTCCGTACAAACGCCCGATGCCGGTGTCGGCGGCTCGCCATGAAGTTGTGTGTTGCGCTGGCACACAATTTGACCCAATGGTCGTGGCTGCCTTCGACGCCATACCTATGAATCGCCTCCGGTCGATCGTGGGGATCATGGGATGGCTAGCCGAGGTGCCGCTGGTCGGAGCCGTCCAGAATCTCGGCCCGAGCGTGAACCAACTCGGTACCAACGTGGCCACTGGTGCCCGTATGGCCGCTGGGGCCGCAGCAGTAACTATTGGCGGCACGGCTGTCGCTGCCGTGATGGCCAACTCGGCAGCGGCGTCGACGGGAGCGGGTGTGAGCAATCAAACTCCGACAGTTCACATGGTCACCGCCACAGTCGCATCGACTGACGCGGCGGTATCGGTCGTCACTGTCCGTAGCAGTGCCTTTGATGCCCCCGAGTTTCACGAGGCATTCTCTTTTGATCGTTCCGAGATGTCACACCAGTCGATGCATGTTCCTGAACCAGGCCAACCTACTGACATAGTCCAGAACCTTGGCCCGCCAAGTCGAACAGCAGAATCCAACTCCGCTGTCGACACCAAAGTCGATATTGGCGATGCCCTGATGATTGAACGAACGGCACCCGCTCCAACTGACCGCACCACCGAAATCGATGGAGCGGTCAGCATCGAGCGCCACCCGTAGCGCCGCACCGTTCGCGGCGCGCACGTCCGTCGAGCCGCGCTACGGCATCACTGGACCCCACGTAATGCGAGCACCTTCGTGGCCCGTCTTGACGATCCACACCGCGGTGGCGACGCCGACGACCGCAACTCCGTAGCCCATGAACAATCGTGGCTTCGTGTTTGTTGAGGTGCGGCGCGACACGACAACATATGCCGCAATCGCCACAAACCACGCCAAGGACAAGTTCCTGGCAATTTCGGCCAGATCCTGATGGCGACGGAAGTCAACACTCTTGTGAACGAGCGCCCCAAGCTCCTCACCCGATTGGGTGGCGAGCACCAACGATCCGGCTACTAAACCAGTAGCAATGAGGAGCCAGACGCCCGCCCGGTGTCGCCAAGTCGGAACGACCATGACAACGACCGTGGCAAGCGCCAACAATGGCCCCAACACCACTGATGTGTGAACTACGAGGGCGTGAGTGGGGAGTCCAAAAATCGATTGCATCTACAACTCCTCACCGACGCTTGCGGTCAAATTCGTTGGGCACTAACCCACCGTGAGTTCGATAACTTGGCCCTTAGCAGCGTGACTCACTTCTTTGTCCAGGATGTTGCAGAAGACGACGTACTTGCCGGCCTTTAGGTCAAGGGTGACTGATTTAGTCTCACCGATGCCGATTTCGCCAGCTTCGCCAGCTTTGTCAGCTTGGGGGATTTTGTCCTCCAAGATGTGGCCGCTGGCCTCTTGGGGAAGCGCTTTGTAGCTATCAGCCCGTACGACGACGAGTTCATGTTTAAATTTTCCGTCGTTCTTGACATTGAACGTCACCGAACCCGCTTTTGCGGTTGCCGCGCCCTTGATGCCCCATTCCACCAAGCTGTAGTCAACGGTTGAACCAGGTGCGCCGGCCGTGGTTGTCGCCGCCGGTGGCTGTGTAGTGGTTGTGGCCGCCGATTTTGTGCTCGAACACGCCGCAACAATGAGTGGAAATATTAACGCCCAGTGAGTGATTTTTCGCATATGCGACTTTTAGTGAATATTAAAGAAAAGGTAAATACGACTTTAGTCTTAAGACCACTCTTCGTACTTTGCGATGGTTTGTCGTCACCAAGCGTATAACAGGCGTCAGCGAGTCATTTGAGTTGACCGCAGTCTGCGTTCAAGATGGGCCTCGACACAACGATGGGCAATAGCCTCGACCTCATGCGTAGTAGGTGATTCCATCTCCCTGAGTGCTGCCCCCAATTGCCTCCCGAGAATCAATCGAATCACCCGCAGCGCGTCAGCCGAAATCGCTGCCCCTTGACGACATGTTCGACACGTCGCCCCCCCCATCACATCGAATGACGTCAACTGGACGTTGCTGTCGGTCGCCGGATCGGCGCCACACGCGACGCACACGTCGACCTCTGGCCCGAAGCCCTCCAACGCCAACGCCTTAAAAAGAAACCCCGCCACCAACAATGGAGCATCACGATCATTGAGCGACCGCAATGCTCCCAAAACCATCCGGTACAACGGCTCGTTGGGCTCGTGATCTTGCGCTAACTGTTCGGCCACTTCAAGGATCGTGGCAACCCGAGTCAACCGGTCGTAGTCGACCCGAATGTTTGAAAAGGTGTCGATAACATCGACCTGGGTGACCTTATGTAAGTCACTTTTGCCTTCAAAAAATTGGATAGCACTATGGCTCCCCGGCTCGACCCGGCCTCCCAATTTGCTCGTGGTTTTGCGCACTCCTTTGGCAATGGCGCGCACTTTGCCGTGATTCTCCGTGAGGAAAACAGCGATGCGATCGGCCTCGGAATACTTGTAGGTGCGGATCACGATGGCGTTGTCGTTATAGAGCACAGTTCCACGACCAAATATGACGGATGGGTAACAACTGTATGCGGACTGGCAGTCCTCTACTCTTCAACGGCACCGAATCGTCGGTCTCTATTTTGATATTCCCGAATACATTCAAAGAGTTGTTCGCGCCCGAAATCGGGCCACAATGTGGGGGTAAATAGCCATTCAGAGTAGGCACCCTCCCACATCAAGAAGTTGGACGTCCGAAATTCGCCCGACGTGCGAATTACTAAGTCCGGATCGGGCATATCTGGGTGGTAGAGATACTTCCCAATCATTTTTTCATTGACGTCGTTGGGCTTAACACCATCGGCCACAATTCGTTTCACGGCATCCACCAACTCGGCCCGGCCGCCATAATTGAACGCGATGGTAAACACAAGTTTACGATTTTTTTTCGTGAGTTCGATCGTGTCGTCTTGACTTTTCGTAACAAATTTTGGCACGCGCCAATCACGTCGGCCCGCGAACCGAAACTGCACGCCTTTGGCATTCATATCGTCACGGTGGGACGTCAAAATGTGATTGTTGAAGTTCATCAAGAACTTGACTTCGTCAACCGGACGCCGCCAATTCTCTGTACTAAACGCGTATACCGTGAGCCACTTCACGCCCAACTCGAGGGCAGCATCGACTACATCGAACAAAGCTTCCTCGCCTGCCGCATGCCCTTCCGTACGTTTTAAACCGCGCCGTTTGGCCCACCGACCGTTGCCGTCCATCACACATGCCACGTGAGTCGGGATCCGAGCGGGGTCAATTCCATCTGGCAAATTCGGGGCAACCACAGATGGCAACTTAGTTGGCTCTAGCCTGTCAGAGATGTCTGTTGCTCCGCTCGACGAAGAAAAGTCTGCGGACCGCGATACGCCGGTCAGCCCTGGTGACGATTCGCCAATCAGGCTCGCTGTCGCCCTCGAGGCCGTGGTAGCCGGTTTGCCGGGCGGCGGAGAGGTTCGGCCCGGCCAAGTGCAGATGGCACAAGCTGTGGCCCGCGCCATTGCTGAACGACGCCATTTGATTGTTCAGGCCGGAACGGGCACCGGAAAGTCGTTGGCCTATCTCATCCCAGCCGTGCTCAGCGGGCGCAAAGTAGTCATCGCCACCGCCACTAAGGCGCTGCAAGATCAGCTGGCCAGCAAGGATCTCCCCATGCTGTCGCAGCACCTCGCCCCGCTTACCGGTCGGGCCGTTTCGTTTGCCGTCCTCAAGGGCCGCTCAAATTATCTATGCCCACAACGTGTTGGCGAGGTAAGCAAGGCTAACGGTCAACTCGAACTCGACGAACTCGGCGGCACCGTAAGCGTGGTGCTCCGTCAAGAAATTCGACGGCTCATCGAGTGGGGTACAACGATTGACGTCGGCGATCGGGCCGAGCTTTCTTGGGAACCGTCGCCCAAAGCTTGGGCCGCTGTCAGCGTCACCAGCGACGCGTGCCCAGGCGTCACTCGGTGCGCCAAGGGGTCGCATTGTTTCGCTGAAAAGGCTCGGCGCGTCGCCGCAGAGGCCGATGTCGTGGTGGTCAACACCCACCTCTACGGTATGCATTTGGCGTCGGGCGGAGCGGTGCTACCCGATCACGATGTGCTCGTGCTCGATGAGGCGCATATGGTCGAAGACATTCTGTCGGACACCCTCTCGGTGACCGTCGGCGGCACGAGGTTCTCCAACCTGAGCCGCAACATCAGCACCATCATCGAGGACCCCAACCTGACCGAATCGATCAACCAAACCGGTGCCGTCCTAAGCGACGCCATCATGTCGCGCTACGGTCAACGACTCCCCAGCCCCCTCCCCGACGACATTGCGACCGTGCTCGAAATGGCCCGTCTACGCGTTGGGGAAGCCGTAGCTGCACTCCTGAAAGTGCCGTCGGATTCCAGTGAAGATGTCAAAGCCAAAAAGTTGCGGGGCCAATTGGCCACGACGTCGATGGCCAATGATCTCGATATGGCAATGAATGTGCCGGCGTCGTACGTCTCGTTTGTGGGTGGCACGCCATTGTTTCCTCACATCGAAATTGCACCAATCGACGTGGCTGAATTGGCCAAAACGAAGCTTTTCGACGACGATCAAAAGGCCGTCATACTCACGTCGGCAACGATTCCAGCGAGCCTCCCTAGCCGACTCGGGATCGAAGAAAATCGCGTCGACCAACTCGACGTCGGCAGCCCGTTCGACTACGCCACCAACGGCATTCTGTATTGCGCAACGCACCTACCGGACCCGCGTGACAGCAACTATCGCGACAAACTCCACGATGAGCTGTTCCACCTCATTGACGCGGCTGCTGGCCGAACACTCGCGCTGTTCACAAGCTATCGAGCCATGAACGAGGCCATCGAAGCACTGCGATCGAAACTGCCCTATCGCCTATTAGCCCAAGGCGACCTTCCGAAACCAGCGCTCATGGAAGCCTTTAGCACTGACCACTCGAGTTGTCTTTTCGCCACCGTTGGATTCTGGCAAGGCATCGACGTACCCGGTGCCTCCTTGAGTTTGGTGACCATCGACCGGCTGCCGTTTCCTCGACCCGATGACCCGGTGTTGGGGGCTAGGCGCGACCGGGCCGGGCGCGATGCGTTTGGCCAAATCGACCTGCCCCGCGCCGCTACGATGCTGGCTCAGGGAGCGGGCCGACTCATCCGATCGTCAACCGATCGAGGCGTCGTAGCGGTCTTTGACAAGCGACTTGGCAACGCTCGATATCGGTGGGACCTTATCCACGCGTTGCCACCTTTCAAACGCAGCAAAAATCGCGCCGAGGTCGAAGCGTTTCTGCGTTCTCTGCCCCGCTAGTCTCCGCGCGCGAAGAGTTACGGTCCGGCCGGTCCGACAGCAAATCTCTTCAGCACGTTCTCCGTGGCGGTATGCAAAACGGTCGCCGTCGATAGCCCGCTCACCGACGCGTCTAAATCGGCAATCCACCAGATCGTTCCCGTCGCGAAAACACCTGCGCCGGAATCGGCAACGTAGTACGACGAGTTCGCCGTATCGCTGCGTCCACTACAGCGAATCGGTGATTCGCTCAATCGCACTAGCGATTTAGGTGTCAACCCGTTGTTGACCACCTTGTCGTATTCCGGGCCTACGATGTGCGGCAATACATCTCCGTCATGCAGGCCGGTGTTATGCCATACCCAGTGCTCAGCATGCGAAATCACCATGTCGCCCGCCATGGGCGCACACCCGTAGGACACCCCAATGAGCGCATTTTCGGGGCGGTTCAGCGAGCGCCACTCAATAGTGGCGTTCTTGCCACCGCCCTGAGGGTCGTTGCCGAATCGGTATGTGGCGATACGACGGTGCGCCAAGCCATCGGCGTTGGGTTCCAATCGCACTCTGCGGTACACCGCGTTCGCGCCGAAGAACGCCAAATTCACGCCACGATCACGAGCAGCGATGAGAGCGTCGTACATTTCGGTGGTGTAGTACTCGTCGTGGCCAGTTGTCAGAATCGCTTTGTAGGTCAAGGCCCATTCGGGGTGTTCGTGCAAGTCGATATCGGTGATGTATGTGACGTTGAGACCAAGCGATTCGACGGTGGCTATGAGGGGCAACTCGTGGTCCAAAAAGTCAGCGGAGCCGTGGTTGTAGTAGCTCCAAATCGGTCGTTCGAAGCTCACCACATTGGCCCGAGATTCCCCATTTTTGCTCGGACCGCCAATGCACTTGTATCCGCTACAGCTACCCCAATCGTTGTAGGTCTGCCAGGTAATCACCGCCTGCACAATGGCGACATCGGCGGCTCGTTCAGGTTGGTGAATCGTCAGGGGCACGTATCCCTGCGCTCCATTTGAGGACACCAATTTGAAGAGGTAGGCGCCGGGCGGCCAGATATCGTCGATCTTCCCCGTCAACGAAACTGGCCATCGTGCTTCGGCCATGTTCGTTTCAGGGTCGATAATCGCTCGGCCTTGTTTCACTCCTAGCTGATCGTCGCTGCGCCATACCAGGCGACCACGCTTGCCGCCATAGTCGCCCATCCGGTACGCCTCTACGTGCCATGTCTGTGCCGGGGTATCGACGTGCAGCTCCCACGAGTCACCCGCTCCATATTGACTTTGACCAAAATATCCTTCGATGAAATCGCCGTGTTGGCCGGCCTGCGTTACCTGCCAGGCGTCGGTGCCAGGTCGAGCATTTTCAGCCACAATCCAGTTGTTCGATTGGTACGGACGCGTCGTCGTAGTCGTCGTCGGCATTATCGTCGTCGTTGTTGACGAGGCCATTGTGGACGTTGTCGTTGGCAACGTACTCGTTACCACCGAAGTAGGCGCTGTCGTTGAGGACCCCTGAGAAACCGTTGTACACCCCGCACCAAGCAACCCGATCGCGCTGACCACGCACCAGTATCGTCGCAAAAAAGAGCTCATCACGGCTAGTACCCCAATCGGGCCAATGCCTTTGGCGAACGTTGCCAATTCGGGTCGACTCGAACAAAAAGTTCGACAAATGCGCCCTCTGGCAACTGTGCTCGAACCGCCGTGCCAACCTTCTTCAGCACATCGCCACCTTTGCCAATGACGATGCCTTTTTGACTGTCGCGTTCAACGAATATTTCGATCCGAATTCGTGGCCACTCCCACTCGGTCACCACACAGGCCACCGAATACGGGAGTTCCTCCCCCATCAAAGCAAAGAGTTGTTCGCGAGCCAATTCGGCCACCCAAAAGGCTTCCTCAACGTCGGTGACCATATCGTCGGGGTAATACTGCGGCCCGAGCGGAATGATGCCTTGCAGGTGCTTCACTAGCGCTTCCACACCGTTTCCTTTTGTTGCCGAAATCGGAAAGTATTCAGCGAAATTCAACGGCGCCGCCAAACGAAGTTGGTCAAACATTTGGGCCTTGGAAATCTTGTCGGCCTTGTTGACCACAAGAATCGAGTCCTTCGGCAATCGATCGGCGATGTACTGATCGCCTCGGCCAAACGGCTTAGTCCCGTCTATGACAAACACCACCACGTCGACATCGCCAATCGCGTCATTGGCAGCTTCATTGAGCCGCTCTCCCAAGGTGGTTTTCGCTTTGTGTATTCCCGGTGTATCGATAAAAACTATTTGACTTTCCGGGGCCGTGAGTACACCGCGAATTTGATTTCGAGTGGTCTGTGGCTTGTTGGAAACTATCGAGACTTTTTGGCCTAATATTCGATTGAGCAAAGTCGACTTACCCACATTCGGGCGACCAACAATGGTCACAAATCCAGAGCGATAATTCTCGTCGTCGGACTGCGAAATAGGGTCGAAATCGTCGTGAGAAAATCCGGTGAGTTCGTTGTCACTCATGGTCTGGTTTCGTCCGCTCTGGCAATCGCGATACTCGCACTGTCGAAATTCGTCGCCCTTGCACCCGTTCGATGGCAAAGCGGTAGCCAAGTGTCTCGAGCACTTCGCCCTGACCCGGTACGCGCCCGCTTAAGCCGAGGATCAGCCCGCCGACTGTGTCCCAATCTTCGCTAGGTAAGTCGCTTTCCAACACGTCGTTTAATTCGTCGATCGAAAACCCTCCCGATACGCGAACGTCCCCGCCGGGCAGTTTTTCGAACTCGGCCTCTTCGACATCGAACTCGTCCACGATGTCACCAATGAGTTCTTCGATGAGATCTTCCAGCGTCACCAGGCCCGCTGTGCCACCGTACTCATCGACCAAGAGCGCCATGTGGTACTTCTCGCGTTGCATCTCACGCATGAGATGCGCCACTGCTTTTGAGTCGGGAAGGAACTTGGCCGGTCGCACAATCTCGCTCACAAATTCAGCATGCCGACCGGCCCGGTGAGCCCTCATCAGATCCTTGGCATACACGATTCCCAACACGTCATCAATGCCATCGCCGATGACCGGCACACGACTGAATCCGCTCTCGACGATGACGTCGATCGCCGCGTCAATCGTGGCGGAACCCTTGATGGTGAACATGTCTGGGCGTGGCACCATCACCTCACGAACCACTGTGTCGCCAAAATCAATAATGGAGTGAATCAATTGACGTTCTTCGCGTTCGATGACATCCTCATCGGCCGCGGCGTCGGCCAGGGCCAAGATTTCGCTTTCGGTGACATACGGCCCTTCGCGCAATCCCTTGCCACGGATTACCACGTTGGCGAGCCCGATGAGCATTCTGGACATCCAACGAACCGGCGGGAAATTGGTGATCGAGCCAATCAAGGGTGCGACCAGCAGAGCCGATTTTTCCGGCGACATGACAGCCCACGTCTTCGGCGCTGCCTCAGCAAATACGAAAATAATTAATATATCAACGCCAACCGCCGCCACGATCCCCCATGAGCCAAACACACCGTCAAACACCAAACCCAGCAATGTCGCGGTGACAAAGTGACACAACATCAACAACAGCAATAGTGAGTTCAGAAACGATTCAGGATGGCTCACCAGCTTGACGAGTTTCTTTGCCCCTTTGCGACCCTCTTCTTGCAACGCAATCGCCTTGACTCGGCTCATTCGTGTCAACGCGGTTTCAGCAAGTGCCAACACTCCCGACACCGCCACCAAAAACGCTGAAATAGCGATATACCACACATCGAGCGTTTCAAAAGGCCGAGTGGTCGACGCGGCCAGCAACGCCGTCGTAGTTGTCATGACGGGTGCCCACCAGAGGTTGCGTCATAGTGCAACGTCAGAAGTTCAGTGGTGCGCGCTTTCATAACCGCTTCAGCTTCCGGGTTGTCGTGATCCATGCCCAATACGTGCAAGATGCCATGCACGGTGAGTAGAGCCAGTTCATCTTCATACGTTCCGGCATGCCACGTGCGGTCGCCGCCCTCAACATTTCGGCGAGCCACCGACGGGCAGATGATGACGTCACCGAGCAACAGCGGTAGGTCATCAAAGTCGGTTGCTGGCCGATCGGGGCCGGTCGTGGCCGATGAGAAATGTGGATCGTCGACGTCGTCGCCATCGATCGGAAAGCTCAACACGTCGGTCGGGCCATCGTGTCCCATAAATTGGACGTTTAATTGAGCGATCGATGCCTCGTCTACGAACAGCAACGACAACTCGGCATTGCCCCGTACACCGCAACTCTCCAGTGACGCTCTGGCCAATTCGCTATATCGCTCGAGGTCGACCGGTTCAACGTTTTGCTCGTCAGCGGCATAGATCGTGACCTCGCCCTCGCCCCCCGCAAGCGACTGACGCGACGCATCTGGACGTGGATCCACCGTCTCGTCAAAGTCCTCGGTCATTTCGATTGCCCATTCCCGGCGCCACGTGCTGCAGCCTGTCGCTCAAAAGCAGCCACGATGTCAGCCACGATCCGATGCCGCACTACGTCGCGCGTGGTCAGATGCACCCACGACAATCCCTCAATTCCGTCCAGAACCTTTTCGAGCCCCATGAGTCCGCTACGCCCGCCTTGGACGTCAACCTGTGACATATCCCCGGTCACGACGACCTTCGAACCAAATCCAATTCGAGTAAGAAACATCTTCATTTGTTCCGGCGTAGTGTTCTGCGCCTCGTCCAGAATAATAAAGCTGCCATTCAGCGTGCGACCGCGCATGAACGCCAGCGGTGCAATTTCGATCTGCTGACGTTCCAACATTTTTTGCGTGCCCTCGACGTCGACCATGTCATGCAGCGCGTCGTACAACGGTCGCAAATAGGGATCAACTTTAGCCATCAAATCGCCCGGCAAAAATCCGAGCCGCTCGCCCGCCTCGACCGCAGGACGGGTCAACACAATTCGATTTACCTGCTTGGCCTGTAGCGCCTGGACCGCCATAGCTACCGCCAGCCACGATTTACCGGTACCCGCAGGGCCCACCCCAAACGTGATGACATTGTTGCGGATCGCATCGAGATAGCGCTTCTGCCCGGACGTCTTGGGGCGAATGCTGCGCCCCTTCGCGCCCCTCAGAATCTCCGTCGTCAACACCTCACTGGGCCGCTCGTTGGCCTTGACCATGTCGATCAGGCGTATAACCATGGGGCGATCCATGCCTGCACCACGCTCGAGCATGAGCAACATTTCTTCAAAAAGTCGCCCGACATCGCCGGCCTCGACACCCGAAATGGACAATTCAGTGCCGCGCGCAACAATCGTGGCACCCGGATATGCATCTTCTATTAGCCGCAAATATTCGTCGCGAACACCAACGACGCTCATCATCAAATGGGCCCCGGGTACCGTGACCTGCACAACATGATCCGGCGTCGGGAGCGACTCCGCGGGAGAAGGATTGCTCGCTTCCGAGCCAGACGTGGTGATCATTTCCCGTAACCGTACCCGCCCCGACAGCTCGGCAACGCAGTCATTGCGTACCTTGGCCATATGGCCGATTTTGAGTCCGAACAGTGGCTGCTGGATTCTGCCGCCGATTCTGCGATCGCCGAACGCCGACGCGCCCATTGGCTCGGCGTGAGCGCCACAGAATCTTCCTCGTTTCGGGGGCTTCTCATCGACGTAGCCGAAGCAGGAATTCCCGTCGGCCTCACAATGAGCCACGGCAAGGTGTTACGCGGCAGGGTCACATCCGTTGGCGTCGACTTTGTCATCGTTAACTTAACTGCCGGCCCCACAGCGATTGGCAACATCGCTGACATCAGTTCTTTGCAACCTGATCGCAACATTTCGAAATCGGCTCGGTTGCACGAATCGGCGCGGACCGGAACCACGGACACCCGCATGGTCGACGAGATGGCACGATGGTGCCAAGACCGCCCCACCGTGGTCGCAACGCTCACATCGTCGCCGACGCCAATCGTTGGAATCCTGAGTGCAGTCGGTGTCGACCTTTTCACTATCGAAGGCGGCGAACCTCACCAATCGCCCAGTTATAACTCGTTAAGTGCGCTGTCGACGGTAGTAACTGGGTCTGGATAAAGGTGCTCGAGCGTGCCGGGCTCAATGCGGCAATTGTCGACGAACGAATCAACTTCGCCCTGTTTGAGACGGATGACACGACCCATGCGATACGCAGGCAATTGACCCTCGTCGATAAACCGATACAAGGTGCGCGGAGTCACGCCGAGACGTTTCGCCGCTTCGGGCGTAGAAAGCCAGACGATGTCGGTAGGTGGGGCCATAAACAAATAGTGTAATTCACCCCTGGTGTTTTTGCATGACTTTCATTATCTTTCGGAGGTTCGATAGGAGATGAAAGAACATGACAAGTGTTCAAACACGCTTAAATACTCACCAGGCCAAACGAAAGACCGCAAATCGCTCGGCGTCGACACTTACGACAAGTGAGGCCGGTGGCGGCCGGGCGGTTACGAAAAAGTCGCCGCTGCCCAACTCTCGAGCGGTCGTCGGTGGCCTTCTCATGGCAGTGGCCGCTCTGGGCACATTCGTGGCGTACCAGCAATCTACCCAAACAAGACAGACGATGTACTTGGTTGCCGGGGCGAACCTCGGTGCGGGTCATGTTTTACAACGCGCCGACCTTGGTTCAGTAACCGGAAACCTTCCATCCGTCGTAGCCGCACACTCGTTTGGTGACGCGAAATTGGTCATGGGCCAGACACTCGTGGGCCCCGTGCAACGTGGCGACCTGCTGCAACAATCAAACCTCACGGCAACGGCCGTCGCCCCCGTTTCCTTTGAGGTGCCAATGCAGGTCGACCCCGGCCGATTCCCAACATCGCTTCGCAAAGGCGACAACGTCGATGTCTTAGTAACAATGGGTCAAGGCGCCGACGCAAAAACGACGGTCATTGCCCGAGCGGTGCGTATCGCGGATGTCGGATCATCCAATTCAGGTGCATTATCGGCCGCTGCCACATCAATTCGACTCGTAGCGAATGACGAAGTTACCGAGACAACGCTGGCCAACGCCGGCGCAGCTGGCAAAGTCACGTTGGTTGCGTCAAACGGCGTGGCCAAACCATGAACGACCGATTTGTGGTGCTTGGCCTGGCCGAGGCACGCGCTCCTTGGTTCGCTCGCATCTCCGCAATGGCCACAAGCGCCGCATTGCCCGTGGAATTCGTCAAATGTATGAGCCGGGAGGAGCTTCGAGTTCGACTTGGATCCGGGCGAGCATTTTCAGCGCTCATCGTTGGGGCGGGCGTGCACGGGCTCGACCGTGACCTTTTCGCTGCCGCCGCAACTGCGAACTGTCCAGTGATCGTCGTGTCAGATCACCGCGTCGTGCGCGATTGGAACGAGATTGGCGCCACGGCCACTTTGCCTCCTGATCTCACTCGTGAAGACATTTTGGACGCACTCAAAAGGCACGCCGCGGCAATTGGCCGCGTCGACGCACAACCTCACGTATCCTCGGCCGCCACCGAAGCGGGCTTCGTCGGGTCACTCATCGCCATTATGGGGACGCCAGGTGCCGGGACGTCCACGATTGCGATGGCCGTCGCGCAAGGTCTCGCCGCCGACCCACGCAACGCCGCCATGGTGTGTCTCGCTGATCTCGCCCTGCACGCTGATCAGGCCATGCTTCATGACGTCGGCGACATAGTGCCAGGTGTCCAAGAACTTGTCGAAGCCCATCGCAGCTCACGCCCGTCGTCATCGGACATTCGAGATCTCACCTTTTACTTGCCACTACGCCATTACCACGTGTTGTTGGGGCTCAGACGGCACCGCGATTGGGCTTCGCTGCGACCTCGGGCGACCGAGGTAGCACTCGGTGGACTCGCATCTAGCTTTCGATATGTCGTCGCCGATACGACTGCCGACATCGAAGGTGAGTCACACGTTGGATCGCACGACATCGAAGATCGCAACCTCTTCGCCCGATATTCCGCCAGCCATGCCACGCTCGTGATTGTGGTGGGCACTCCAACGCTTATCGGGGTTCATCGGCTTGTGCGCCACATAAGTGATCTTCACGACCTGGGCGTCGCCCCACAGTCGATCGTCCCGGTAATCAACCACGGGCCAAAATCGGTCAGAACCCGCGCCGATATTGCTTCGACACTCACCGTGCTCCTCCAGCACGCCCCTGTCGTGCGCGATGCATCAATTCCCTACGCAATTTCGTCTCCGATTTTTGTGAGTCACCATCGAAGGATTGAACAGGCGCTGCGAGACGCCACGCCTTTACCGGCTGATTTCGTGAAGCAAATCGCCCCACCAATCACCGCAGTGCTACGCGCAACGAGCTCTCCGGTGTTGAACGAATCCAATGAATATGAACAAATTACACCTGGATCACTGGGTGCATGGGAGACATCGCAATGACCACCTTCGCGACCGCCGCGCCGACGCTGCACAATCCCATCGCCGAAATCGAGCTACGAGTTCAGGACCGGTCAAAGGACATGGCGCTTGAACTCGACCGGCCAGAGGTCATCGACCGACTTCGAGTCATGATCGAGGAAGAGATCGTTCAATGGTCCTCCGATTTCAAGCGAGGGGCGCGACCATACGATCTGGTGGAACATGAGGTTGTGGCCGATCGAGTGCTGCGAAATTTGGCCGGTTACGGACCTCTGGACCCGTTGATTGCCGATTCTGACGTGTGGGAAATCATGATCAACGCGCCAGATTCGATCTTCGTAAAACGACACCAAGGACCCAGCGGATACCACGACGAAGTGTTCCACGACGACGCACATGTCACCCGCACGCTCACAAAAATATTGGACGATGCATCGACTGGTCACCGTAAGTTGGACCCAGCTGAAGGCCTTCAGGACGCTCAACTCGACAACGGTGCACGCTTGCACATTGTCCACCCCGATGTATCTCGTGGCGGCCACACGATGGTCAACATTCGAAAATTCACTGGTGTGCCCATACGGTCACTTGATGAGTTGGTACAACGAGGCACGCTGACACCCGCAGCCGCCGAATTTCTCAAAGCCTGCGTACGTGCCCGACTATCAATTGTGTTCGCCGGTCCGCCCGGGTCGGGCAAAACCACGATGATGTCATGCTGCGCAACCGAACTCGACCCGTCGTGGCGCGTCGTGACAGCAGAAGAAGTCTTCGAGGCAGATATTCCCCTACCGAACGTGGCATCAATGCAGACGCGCGCCGCTCGGGCCGATCGGCCAGCAGTGGATCTTCGCCGCCTGGTGAGTGGGTTTCTGCGCATGAGCCCCGACATTGCCATCGTGGGCGAAGTACGCGACAAAGAAGCCCTGCCGCTGCTATTGGCCCTGAGCTCCGGCGTTAAAGGTTTCACCACGACGCATGCTGGCAGCGCCCGCCAGGCCCTCACTCGATTGCGATTCATTTGCCAACTCTCCGAGACGGCCAGTGAAATTCCCATGAGCGCGCTCAACACCCTCGTGTGTGAAGCAATCGACGTAGTGGTGCATTCCACGCGAACGTCCGAGGGCGTACGGGTTACCGAAATCATTGCCATGGAAGACTTGGCGGCCGCAAACGATTCAACGCATTTCACCGTCACACAGGTTTTTGGCCGAATGACAAGAGCCTCACATACCGGCGGGCCAGTGAGCCATCATCCATTGGCGTGGACTGGCAACTTGCCGATCCGCGCCTCGCGAGCGCTAGAAGACGCTGGATACGACGTTCGCGCCCTCATTGAGCCGACCGTGCGAGGCGTCGAACGGAGCCCGTCATGACAGCGCTACTGCTGGCCGTCAGTGCGGGTTACGGCGTGTATCTCATCTACACCGCTCTTGCTCTCAAATGGCGCGGGTTATCGCTCGGGCCCGTGAAATCAAGCGCAGTGAAGAAGCGAATAGGCCACGACTGGCTCACCCAGGCGGGCCTCGCTGGCGTCGACCTCAAAGACATCGGGGTCGTGTCGTCGGCAATGTTCGTCGGTGGTTTCGCGCTCGGTTTCGCAGTTTTCTCGGCACCGGTTCCTGGGTTTGTGATGGGCGCCATCTGTGGCTCGCTTCCGGCAATGTCGGCACGCTCACGACGAGTGCGGGCACGTGCCGCGGCACAAGACAATTGGCCGCGAATGATCGAAGAAATTCGCATCCAAACCTCCGCTTTGGGTCGCAGCGTTCCCCAAGCACTCTTTGACGTTGGTCGACGAGCGCCTGACGAACTGCAGGTGGCATTTGATACTGCTCACAGAGAATGGCTGGTTTCCACCGACTTCGCCCGAACGCTCAAGGTGCTCAAGGACCTCCTGGCCGACCCCACGGCTGATATGACGTGCGAAACGCTTCTCATTGCGCACGAGCTGGGGGGCGGCAGTTTGGACAAGCGACTCGAGGCACTGTCAGAGGACCGCCTGGCCGATGTGCTTGGTCGAAAAGATGCCAGAGCTCAGCAAGCCGGGGTCCGCTTCGCCCGCAAATTTGTGGTGATAGTTCCCGCCGGCATGGCGTTTGCGGGCATGAGTATCGGCAACGGTCGAGCGGCCTACCAATCAGCTGCGGGCCAGGTCGGCGTCATCGCCGGCGTCTCGATGACCGCACTGTGTTGGCTGTGGGCCGGCAAGCTCATGCAACTACCCCATGAAGACCGGGTGTTCGACCAATGATCCGCGTCGCCGTATTTGCGTCAATGGTCTTCTTCGTCGGCGCCACACTGATGTTGAGCGAGCTAGCGTGGTTCAAACGCAAATCGCTCCTGGACCGGTTGCGCGTTTACAGCTCGACCACAACGGTCTCAACCACTCACGCTGGGTCGCTGTCTGTGGCCACGTTTGCCGAAGTTATTGGGCCGTTGGCCCGCTCGATCGGCGAAGCTGCATCCAGCTTGATTGGTGTTGGCGACGAACTCGCCGCTCGCCTGACGCGAGTGCACTCGCCCTACGACGTCACCACGTTTCGCGTTCGGCAATTGGGTTGGTCGGTCGCCGGTGGCGCCGGTGCAGCCTTGCTCAGTGTGGCAGCACAAACTGACGGCGTAGTTGCGTTGATGGTCACGATCGTCGGCTCGGCGCTGAGTTTCCTCACCGTCGAGCAGCGCCTTACCAAGCAATCCAAAGCTCGCCAAGAACGAATCTTTCACGAGCTTCCAGTGGTAGCCGAACAGCTCGGAATGTTGCTCGCCGCCGGCTATTCGTTGGGGTCTGCCCTAAGTCGGGTTGCTGAGCGAGGCAACGGTGCCTGCGCCCAGGACCTTCGTGTGGTTGCTTCTCGTGTGCGTCACGGCCTCACCGAAGCCCAGGCCCTACGTGAATGGGCGGACGTTGCCGATGTTGACGCCTTGCACCGCCTTGTCGATGTGCTTGCGCTGAACAAGGACACAGGCGATCTTGGCCG
>JAYWAI010000103.1:0-6404 GCA_043782545.1 Acidimicrobiia bacterium | reverse complement strand
CGACGTGGCGCCGCACTCGATCGCGGTGGCGAGATGAAGTGCGTCGGTCGCCACGCGAAGGTGACGCCGTAGCCCCACCGACCCCACCCGCTCCAACACGACGCTGCTGTTACTGCAAAATATGAAATGAATTTACTAGTGACCCTGGGCCATCCGGGTGTTCTGACCGCATGGGACTGCGACCAGAAATCTGACGGCGCCGACGAAGCTTTTGCTGGCGTTCCCGCCATGATTGTGGACTCGCAATTGAGTCGCCGCTTTGGCCAACCTATTGCCGACGTTGGTCATGTAATCGCGCATGGCAACGAATGGCGACTCGATGTTTTTTCTGGGCGCTGGAGCATCGGTCGACGCAGGACTTCCGACGTCAACAGATCTTACGCTTCGTTTTTTGAACCGCCTACGAAATGAGCAGGTTACGAATCGTCAGGTACTCGAGGCCGCCACCTTGGTGCAGAAAACGCTTTCGGGACCACACGAGTCTAGGTCCGTCAACTTCGAACAATTTCTGTCGGCTGCTGTTGCTCTAGCAGACCGCAGTGAGTTGGAAATCTCACCGTTCGTTGTCCAATGGAGCCCCCAAGTGGAATCATTTGATAAACGGAATCCAACCGGGTTTGAGGAGCTCGTCATCGCTATGCCGCAAGGGCTCCCACGAATTCTCGAGCCCGCTCAAAAAGACGGTGAGGCAGCGCCCCATTCCAATACGACTGCTTGCTCGAGAAGTGCGGAGCAGGGTTTGACCTACCTGTTTGTACCGGAATGAAAACATGGTCAGCCACAGGCCAGCTGGACTTCGACCCGACTGCGATTCCGGTCCTCAAACTTCACGGTTCGATCGACTGGTTGACCGTCAATCACGACCAAGGCTTACCTTGGACCGATATCGCAGAAAGCAATGAATTCACGAGCTCACCGGGAACGGAATTCATGGACATCATCATTGGGAATGGAGTCAGACTTAGACCCTGCGGGCCCTACCCTGACCTCTTCGCGGAATTCCGCCGTCGACTTTTCAATGCTACAAAACTCGGTGTCGTCGGGTACTCGTTTGGGGACGACCACGTGAACCAAACGATCGCCCTCGTATGAATGGGATTAATGAGTTAGTTCATTACACTGTATGACGTGGGTCAGACAGATAAAGATGAAGTATTCCGCGTCGAACTAAGGGATTGGCTTGCCACGCACCTCGTGGGTGAGTTTGCCACGCATCCCGGGGTGGGCGGCCCGGCTGATGATTCCATGTGGGAGCTGCGCATGGAGTGGGAACGCCTGCTCGCCAACGACCGATGGCTCAACATTTCGTGGCCCGTCGAATACGGCGGCCGGGGCGGCACCGCCACCCAAGAACTGATCTTTCACATGGAGCACTCCGCCGCTGGCGCACCATATTGGTGCGGCGTGCAGGGCCGCGATCTGCTGGGCCCGATGTTGCTTGAATACGCCAACCCGGCAATTCAACAGAGGTTTCTGCCCGCCATCACCAGCATGCAGGAATTCTGGGGGCAGGGCTTTTCGGAACCCAACGCCGGCAGTGATTTGGCCGGGCTACTCACCCGCGCCGACCGCGACGGCGACGATTGGGTGATCAACGGGCAGAAGATTTGGATGACGTTCGGCAAGTACGCCGACTGGATGTACGTGTTGTGTCGCACCGATCGCGAGTCGCAACGCCACCGTGGCCTGTCGATGCTGCTGATCGACGCCCATCAACCGGGCGTCGACGTGCGGGCCATTCGCAACATGGCTGGCGGACGTGAATTTGCCGAAGTGTTTTTCACCGACGCTCGCACACCTGTCGACATGGTGGTCGGCGAACCCGGCCAAGGCTGGGGCGTCGTTATGGGCACCCTGGGCAACGAACGCGCCGGCGTCACTGTGTTGCCATTTCAAGCCGCATTCGAACGCGAAATGCGCCAACTCATTGTGGACGTACAACTGACCGGCCAAGATCGAGACCCGATCATTCGCCAACAAGTGGCCAAAGCTTTCGGGGGCTTGCGCATCTTGCAACTCAACAATCAACGAATGTTTGAGACGGTCTACAAAGGCGGCCACCCCGGGCCAGAGTCGTCGATCAACAAACTCTATTGGGCCAATTGGCATCGTGACTTTGGCGAGTTGGCGGCCAATATCGCGGGCGCGGCATCGCTCATCGTGGGGCCGGATTACGCGCTCACCACGGTGCAGCACACGTTCCTCAATTCGCGCGCCGAAACGATTTACGGTGGGGCAAATGAAATCCAACGCAACATCGTCGGCGAGCGCGTCTTGGGCTTGCCGAAATGACCGAGGGGCATCCAGCTACATGATTGAAAGGCGTCCCACCACATGACCGACCCCGACCTTGCGGCCAAATGGGCTCGTCAATCCCGCCACTTTGAAACCAACGTTCACTTCAACAAGTTGATCAGTCTCAAGGTGATCGAATGGACTAGCGAACGAGTCGTGATGCGCATCGCTCACGCCGAGAGGTTGTGCAATTCGTCGGCCGGCATTCACGGTGGCGTGGTGGCAACGCTGGCCGACACGTGCGGGAGCGCCGCCTCACTGGTGGCCGTCAATGCAGAAGGATTCATCTCGACGGTGTCGATGAATATCAGCTACCTGTCAGCCGCATTGACCGACCTCACGGCGACCGGTGTGTGTATCAAACCGGGCAAGCGCATCCAGGTGGCCAGCGTCGATATCACCGATGCCGGCGGCAAACTCGTAGCCCACGCCACCGTCACCTCGATGGTGCCTCAGTAGCCCCGGTTACGAAACAGGGATGACGACTCCACCGGCTTCGAAAGCAGATATTTCTTCAACCGTGTAGCCCAACTCGGTCAGTAGTGCATGGTTGTGTTCACCGCGAACACACGGAGGGGCAACACGTCCAGGTGTCTCAGAGAACGCTACTGGCGGAGCAGCGCGCACCATCTCGCCATACAAAGGATGCGGATACGTCACCGTTAATCCTGTGGAACGCATCACCGGGTCGTGCACCATGAAGACCGGTTGGCCTTGCAGATTGACGGCCACGCAACCGACCCCAGCCGCGCTCAGCTCAGCTTCCCATTCTCCGGCCGGGCGGGCCATGAACAAGGGCATGAGTACAGCAATCAACGCGGCATCGTTGGCGGCCCGAGCCTCCGATGACTCGAATCGAATATCCGAGGAAATATCGACATGCCCAAGACCGGCACACAACGCTGCGAAATCGGCATCGTTGCGAACGGCAAGACACACCCACGATCCGCTGGCCGCCTCGTACACACGGTTCAGCGCTGAGGTGCCGTAGTAATCATCGTCGTTGAGCGGCACCGGCACTTTGCCGTCGTAGGAACAGAAATCGTCGGAGTACGCCCACGCATTGCCGGCAATCATTGACGTCATCAGTCGCTGGCCTTGCCCTGTGCGACGCTGATGATAAATACCCAGCGCCAATGCTGCCATGACAGCCTGCGCAGCGTTGGAATCACCGTCAACCAGTTGGCCAAGCCTGGGCAAAATTATGGCCTGCAGCTCGACGACGCTCATGCCTTCGCTTTGCGCGGGATCAATCCAATAGCCGACCTGACGACCGAAACTCCCGGCCACCGATTGCGCCGCTTGGGCGTACAGAGCTCGTGCCGCATAGGGCCCGTCGACGCCATAGCCAACCGCATTGACGTACAACAGGCGCGGATTAATGATGCTGAGCTCGTCGTAGCCGAGCCCCAATTTGTCGGCCACGTTGGCCCGAAAACCGGTGACGAACACGTCGGCTGACGCAATTATCCGTTGCGCTATGGCCCGGCCTTCTGCGTTCCGTAAGTTGAGTGAAATGCTCTCCTTACCCGCAGTCGTTTTACTACTCGCCACGTCTTGCCCGAAGGCAACGCGATACGGGTCGCCGTTGGCGTCTTCAATCTTGATCACCCGTGCGCCAAGCGCGGCAGCCATCGACACCCCGTAGGGCATGGCATAGAAAGATCCAAATTCCACGATGGTGACGCCAGAAAATGGGTGCGCAGGCATGAGAGCGTGGGCGCTCGAAACTGCGTTGCGAACGAGCTCACCGCCGTGTGACCCGACGCCAGGTGCCGATGATTTCGGCATCATCGGCGTGGCCGAGAAGTGGCCAATCGGACCCACTTGTCGAATAGGCCCGACGACCGGGTCGTTCAGCGTGATCACGTCGCCGTTGTGCACGATTTGGGGGTGGTCGAGGCCCTCTTCACTAGTGATCGCTACCTCAAAGGCAATGTCGGGGCTCGCCACCAGAAGCGGCAGCCAATGTGCCAAGTCGTGCTTGCGAATTTCTTCGAGCAACAAGTCTTCCCAAGCTTGAGCGTCATCTGCGTTGTCAAACATCGGCAAGCGGGCGAAGCGTTCTTCGTTGAGGCATTCAGCAATGCCCGCCACTTCACACAGCGCCTTGCCCTGGTGCGGTAGCAGCGTTGACGTTTGAATAAACCGCCCATCGCTGGTAACGAGCAACACGCCGTACCGACTCGCCGACGTCAACGCCCGAGAATCGCTACTACCGGCGTCGCCCTTCTTTGCCATGAGTTGCACGATCGTGGCCACGAAATAATCGATCGGATCAAGACCATTGACGAGGTTGGCATCCAGCAACTGCCCGCGGCCCGTTTGATCGCTCACCATCAGGGCACCCAAGATGCCGGCGGTTGCTTGCATCGCCGCGCCGTAACTGCCCCACGGCACCGGAAACGAAATCGCCCCGTCGCGATGACCCCAACTGCCTCGGGCCCATAAGCCCGCCTTAGCCGCCACCAAGATGTCGTAGCCCTTCAAATGGGAGTAAGGCCCGGTAGGTCCAAAGCCAGTGATGGCACAGTGCACCAGCGACGGATTTTGTGCCAACAGCGACGCCCCATCAATGCCCCAGCCTTTGGTGACGCCCGGCGCGAAGCCTTCGATGACCACATCGGCGTTGGCGGCGAGGTGGCGAAATTGTTGTTGACCCGCTGACGTGCGCAAGTCGATTTCGATACTTTCTTTGCCGCGATTCCACACCAAGAATCCGCTGGGGTTTTCGGTGCGCAAACGATCGCCGCCTGGAGCTTCAATCTTGATAACTCTGGCCCCGGCATCGGCAAACACGACTCCGGCCATCGACGTCGCCGTGCTCCCCGAGCCCACTTCGAGCACGTTGAGTCCCGCACAAATGTCAGCCATAGTTTTCCCCTTATCGAGCGAAATCGTGACGAGCGGCCCAAGCCCCCATCCGTTAGAAGAGTATACTGCATTCGACTTTTGGGGAGAACGGGGCAACAGTATGGACGCGCCAAACACGGTGACGGCAATGGACTACACACTCGTGGCGCCAGAGTCGGTGGGCGTCGATCCCGCTCGATTGGACGTGTTCCTTCGGCGAGCGCGCCTCGAGGTCCTGCACGGCCCGCTTCCATCGGTGCAAGTGGCCGTAGCCGCGCAAGGAAAACTGGTGGCGTTCGAAACAATTGGCGACGCCCGGCCCGATGCCCGCTACATCTTGCAATCGGTCGGTCGCACCATTGTGGCCGGGGCCATTTGGAAGGTGATCGATGACGGGCTGTTGTCGATCGACGAACTCGTGGGCGACGTGATCCCTGAGTTTGCCACCAACGGCAAAGAGATCGTTACCGTCAAACAAGTGCTCACGCATACGGCCGGATTTCCGTTCGCACCATTGGGGTACCCAAAAATGCTGGAGCGGTCGCGGCGTCTCGAGGCCATGTCGAAATGGCGTCTCGACTACGAGCCCGGCAGCCGTTTTCAATATCACCTCACCGGCGCGGCGTGGGTGATTGCCGAACTCGTCGAGCGGCGCACCGGCATGGCGTTTGCCGACTACTTGCGCGCCGAAATCGTTGAGCCGCTCGGCCTTGGATTCGTGTTGCCCGTGCCCGCGAATCGGTACGCAGAGTTGGTCGCCGCTCCGGTCGCCTTTGATCGAGTGAGCGACGAACAAGAAGTCGACCCGTGGGGGCCGTGGTATTGCGCCGCACCCGAAGTGCTCGCCGGCGGGGAACCCAGCCACTCGATGATTGGCTCCGCGGCCGACATGGCGATGTTCTTTCAAGCGCTCGTCCACTCAGGGTTATGGAGCAAAGAAATTGTGGCAGAAGGTACTCGCGTGCACGTGTGCGAAGCCCCTGCCGGCGACAAGCTCTACGGTGGCAGCACGCTCAAAACCAGCATGGGTTTGTTCCTGACGGTATGCGGCGAAGATCGCAGCGCCTGGTTGCCGGCCACTGGTTCAGATGCCACATTTGGCAACGGTGGCGCACCCTGCCAACTGGCCTACATGGACCCAGAAGCCGGCACGTCTTTTGCGTTCCTCACCAATGGCTACCCGATCGCGGGCTACGACTACAGCCGAGCTGGCACGAACCGCATCACCAACCTCGCCAACCTCGGCAATGACCTTG
>JAYWAI010000102.1:0-6414 GCA_043782545.1 Acidimicrobiia bacterium | reverse complement strand
GCTAACACGTTCGAAGTTGGTCTGCTCGATACGTCCGTCGTCATCGATCTCGGGTCTATTGAGGCATCGAATTTGCCGTCCAGCCTTGCGATCAGCGCTCTGACGATCGCTGAACTCTCCGCAGGCCCTCACGCAACAACCGACAAGCAAGAACGGGCTCGAAGGCAGGATCGGCTTCAACGGATCGAAGCCACGTTCGATCCGCTTGCATTCGACGCCGACGCCGCTCGCGCTTACGGTCGAATTTATGCGGCCGTAGCGGCACGCGGTCGCAAAGCCCGCCGCGCTCGCGCTGTTGATCTCATGATCGCTGCTGTAGCGCTGTCCAATTCGTTGCCTTTGTTCACTCGCAACCCACAGGACTTCGTCGGCCTCAGCTCGCTTCTTGCGGTTGTTCCAGTCCCGTATTGAGCGATGGCGACATGTTTCGGGCGTCGTGACGGCCTACCGTGCATAGCGAAGTCAGGTCAATAGGGGCATGACTTCTTGGGCGTAGCGGGTCATTTGCTCGTCGGTTTTTTCGTAGGGGTCGCCGGTCATGTTGGGGAAGATGACCAGGTTTTCGAGCCCGAGTAAGTCGCGATAGAACGAGATACCTTCAGCCACTTCTTCTGGCGAACCAATGATCCACACTTTGTTGTCGACGGATTCCTCCAGCGTGGGAATCAAGCCCGGTTGGCATGGCTTGCCGTTTGCCCCCATGTAGCCGCGGCTCCAGCCATATGGCCCGAGGAATTTCCAGAATTCGTCGTGACCGGCACGGGCGGTTTCCCACGCTTTTTCGTGCGTGTCCTCGATGCGAATATTGAGCACCAGCAAACGCTTCTCGCCGGGAGCCAATTCAACGCCATGCGTCGCCGAGTAAATCTCGGCATACCGTTCCCAGTTCTGACGCACGAACGAATGATGCTTGAGCCAAAACACGCCGCCCCAACCGTGACGGGGCACGGCCTCAAGCGTGGGTGGCGACGTGATGGCCTGCCATGTCTCAAACGGATACAAAGGTCGGGGTACGAGGGTGAGTTCTTGAACGGTGCCGCCACGATCAGGGATACCCGCTGGAGGAAATGTGTAGTGCTTGCCAGAAAACGAAAACGTCTCGTTGTGAAACGCTCGCATCATCACTTCCATGGCTTCTTCAAATTGCTCACGATTATGGGTATCTGCATCGACTTTGTCGGGGTTGTCGAAGGAACCAATAACTGTTCCGAGCGCTTGCGCCTCGCGAGGGACCGTGCCCCGACCGACGCCCAAAATGCCGCGTCCACCGGAAATGTTGTGCAGCGTGGCGAAATCTTCGGCAAGTCGCAAGGGGTGCCATTGCGCCACGATGTTGAACATCGAGCCGATCCGAATGTTGCGGGTACGCTCAGCCAAAATCGCCCCAAACATCAACCCGTTGGGCACGACTTCGTAGCCCTCGTATTGGAAGTGATGTTCGGTGAGCCAGAAGCTGTCGAAGCCCAGCTCGTCGGCCCGCACACCCATGTCCAGCATGCGGGTGGCGGCGTGCCACATAGTTTTTTGGTCGTAGCGTCGATCTGTCGGAGCGGGTGCGCCGGGGCCGGCGTCATCCATTTCGACACCACCAAAAAGAAATACTCCAGTACGCACGTTGCCTCCGTCACTTTTCGAATTGCGGTACCCCGTATCGTACGCGCGAACGCCTACCATCCCCGACGTGAGAGTTGTTGTCGTGCACGCACATCCCGTCGACTCCAGCTTTTCTCGGGCGCTTCTCGGCGCAACCCAGCGCGGTCTGGCCCGCGGCGGCCATGACGTCGTGACCATTGATCTGTACGCCGATGGGTTTTCGGCGGTGATGCCGCCCGATGAATTGCGAAACTATCTCAGCCCGGGGAGCAGCACCGACCCTCTCGTCCTGGGCTACCGCACCGCCGTCCAACAGGCACAGGGTCTTGTATTCGTGTACCCGACATGGTGGGCAGGCACCCCGGCAATTCTGAAGGGATTTGCCGAGCGGGTGCTGGGCGCCGGCGTTGCCTTTGAGGCCGTGACTCAAGCTGATGGCAGCATGAAAATCGTTCCCGCGTTGAGTCACGTCAAACGGCTGGTCGGCGTCACGACCTATGGTTCGAGTCGCATGATGACGGCTCTGACCAACGACGGAGGCCGCCGAATTTTGATGCGTGCGCTACGGCTGAATTGCGGAAAGTACTGCCGTCGAATTTGGTTGGGTCACTACAAACTTGAGCAGTCCACGCCGCAATCACGGCAATCGTTTCTCACCAAAGTTGAGAATCGCATGGCTCATCTATGAACGTGATGGTGGTGTCGTGCCATCCGCTCGCCGAAAGCTTTACCCAGGTTGCCGCAGCGAAAGCCATGAGTGCGTTGACAAAGGCAGGGCACCGCGTCGACCACCTCGATCTGCACGCCGAGGGTTTTGAGCCCGGGTTGACGGCCGTCGAACGAATTGCCCATCACGCCGATGTCTCGGAAAAACCGTGGATTGCCGATCACGCCAAGCGGCTTCAGAGCGCAGATTCGCTCGTTCTGGTGTACCCCACATGGTGGTCTGGCCAACCGGCCATGCTCAAAGGTTGGTTCGACCGCGTATGGACGACCGGCGTGGCCTATTACCTCCCTGAAGGGTCTCCCAGAATCCGAGGATTGCTCAAATTCAAGTCAATCACTGCCATCACGACTCATGGTTCGACGAAGCTAGTGAACATGATCGAGGGCGAAGTCGGCAAACGCATGTTGAGTCGCCAAATACGGCCGATGTGTGGGTGGCGATGTCGGTTCAACTGGGTGGCTTTGTACGGAATCGATAATTGTTCTGATACTGAACGGGCGGCATTTTTGGCCCGAGTCGAAGCGGTGTCGGCTCGGCTCTAAAGGACGCCGTAACCTGGGCGCACTCGCCCTCGATTTCCGCCAACGGTGGTAGGAGCAATTCTGTGTCAGACGTGAAAAAGCGCAACCCGCTCGGCGCGGTGTTCGCCACCATTTTTATCGACTTGGTCGGCTTCTCAATTTTGATACCGGTCTTTCCGCTCTTGATCTCTCCAGGGAGATTTCGGGTGACGCCGGCGAGCTGGTCGCCGCATGCTGGGCTCATCATGATGGGCTGGCTACAGGCCATCTACCCACTGTGCATCTTTGTTGCCGCACCGATTCTCGGGCAGCTGTCTGACCGCAAAGGTCGCCGACCGATTCTGGCGATTTCCATTGCCGGAACGGCCGTTGGCTACGTGATTTTTGCGATCGGGATTGCCACGAAAAATATTCCGTTACTGTTTCTGGGCCGGGCGCTCGACGGTATCACCGGCGGCAACCTGGCCGTGGCTCAAGCCGCGATTGGTGACGTGTCCACCAATGAAAATCGGGCCAAGAACTTTGGCCTCATCGGCGCCGCTTTTGGTCTCGGTTTTATCGTCGGGCCATACATTGGTGGGCGTTTGAGCGCCCCGCACGCCAATTTCTACGGTCTGTTCCACACCCCTGGTTGGTTTGGTGCCACGACGCCATTCTGGTTCGCTGCGGCGGCAGCAGCCATCAATGCGACGGTTGTATTTCTCCGGTTTCCCGAAACACTCGAAACGCGCATTGAGGGCAAGATGGACGTCGGTCAAGCAATCCACAACGTTCGTAAGGGATTCGCATCTGACCGCCTTCGGGTACCTTTGGTGACGGCATTTTTTTGGACATGCGGATTTACTTTTTTCACCACATTTTTCGGCGTTCTGCTGCGTAACAAATTCGGTTTCTCGCAGAGCAAAACCGGCGACTACTTCGCCATCGTGGGCCTCTTTATTGCTCTCACGCAGGGAGCCATCGTCGGCGTGGTGGCCAAAAAGTTGCCTGACTTTCGCATCTTGCGATTCTCAGTAATTGCTCAAGCCGGAACGCTGTACGTCTACGCCAGCATCACGCACTCTTCGACGTTGTATTACTTCATACCGATCTTTACGTTGTTCCAAGGGTTGTCTCAAGCGAACCTGTCGACGTTGATGTCTCGGTCTGCGGAGCCCGGCCGACAAGGCGAAGCAATGGGCATCTATTCCAGCGTCACGAGTATGGCCCAGGTACCTGCATCCGTGCTCGTTGGCTACATTTCTGGCAGCTTTACCTCCAAGGCGCCGCTCACGGTTGCCGCGATCCTGACGCTCATCGCCGGCATCGCGTTCATCGCGTTGTTCCGCCCCAAATTCGTGAGCGCTTCGCCGGCCGAACCCCCCGCCGCCGTCCATTAGAGCAGTTGGAGTTTGCGGGCGGCGGTGGCGTGGCGGGCCAGCATTTCGTCGACGTTCGAGAGTGTGAGTTCACCACTGCGCACGACCCGTTGGCCATTCACAATCACATCGCGTGGGTTGAACGGGCCACCGCGTAGCCATCCTTCAATCGGGTCAGAATGCGCTCCGGCCATACGAATACCACCGAGTGGCCATATAGCAATATCGGCGCACGCACCGGGTGTGAGCTGACCAATTTCGCCCGCTCGCCCCAGGCATCGTGCCCCATCGAGCGTCGCCATTTCCAGGGCGTCGCGGGCGCTCATATGGCCGGGGCCGTTGCGAAATTTGCCCAGCAGCATGGCGTTGCGAGTCTCGGTCCACAAATGAGCGCTGTCAGCAGATGACGACCCGTCGCAGCCAATTCCGACGGGCACGCCGGCCGCCCGCAACTCTCGTACCGGCGCCATGCCCGCCGCCAAAATCAGATTGCTCGACGGACAGTGCGCCGCGCCCGTGCCCCAACGGCCGAGGCGTTCAACCTCGGCGGCGTTGGGTTGAATGCAATGCGCGACCCACGAACGCGATGATCCCCAACCACAGCTTTCGAAGTGCTCAACCGGGCGGCACCCAAATGTCGACAGGCAATATTCGTCTTCGGCAACGTCTTCGGCCAGGTGCGTATGCAGGCGCACATCGAGACGTTCGGCCAACTCGGCCGTGCGCGTCATGAGCTGTGGCGTGACGCTGAACGGCGAACACGGTGCCAACGCCACGCTCACCATCGCGTGTGGCGAACGGTCGTGATACGCGGCCACCAAACGCTCGGAATCAGCCAAAATGTCGTCGTCGCTTTGCACCACAGAATCTGGCGGCAGACCGCCATCTTTTTCACTCAACGACATCGACCCGCGCGTCGGATGAAATCGCAGACCGACTTCGTTGGCGGCCACGATTTGGGCGTCTATAAAACCGGGTCGAGGGTGCACGTACATGTGATCCATCGTGGTCGTGCAACCGCCGAGGGCCAATTCCGCCAAGCCGATCCAGGTGCTCACGTATACGGCTTCCTCGTCCAAATTTGCCCACAGCGGATACAGAGTTTTCAACCAGTGGAACAGCGTTCCACGTAACGACGGAGCGTACGCACGCGTGAGATTTTGATAGATGTGATGATGGGTATTGATCAGGCCTGGGGTCACTAGGCACCCTCGCGCGTCGATGACTTCGGTGGCCGTCGGCGCCTCGCCCACTCCGGTGGCCGCCACCATTGCACCACTCACGCCGATCCAACTATTGCTGAGTTCGCGGCGCTCGGCGTCCATGGTTACCAACACATCAGCGTTGCGAATGACGAGGTCGAAATGCTCCATGGCGTCGCACGTTACTGGCCGTGCTAAATGTAGGACATGTATGACGTGGTCGTTGTCGGTGCTGGACACAACGGTTTGACCTGCGCGGCGTACCTTGCCAAAGCCGGGCTCAAGACGCTCGTGCTGGACGCTCGCCCTACCGTCGGCGGCTGCGCGTCGACGGTGGATGCCATCGGCGCCCGTGTCAACATCTGCAACTGCGACCACATCATGGTGCGCTCCACACCGATGATCGACGAGCTCGACCTTGCTCGACACGGACTCACCTACATTCCTGTGGAGGCCGTGCAACACAACGTGTTTTGGGATGGCACCACTGCGGCGTGGACACAGTTTCGAGGTCTGGATCGCACCACGGATGAGGTCCGACGCCACCACCCCGACGAGGTCGACAACTGGATCAAGTTCGTGACGGATGCCAAGCCAGTAGCCGAACTTGTGCTCGCCATGGCACAAGGTCTGCCGACGCCGGGGCGAGCCTCGGCGATTGCCGTCCGCGCTCACGGCGCCGGAGTCAAGCGCCTCATGCAGTGGAGCAAGAAGTCCGTGGGCGAGGTGTTGCGTTCGTACTTCACGAGCGATGGACTCATTACCCCGCCGATCGCGACCGGGCCAGCGGCGTGGGGCTGTTGTCTAGCGACGCCAAACACCGGCCTTGGTGCGCTGGGGTACGTGATGAAGTCAATGGTGGGCGTGGCTCGACCAGTCGGGGGGAGCGGCGCGCTGCCCGATTCGCTCAAAGCGTGCATTGAATTCAACGGTGGGCAGGTTCGGTGCGACGCCTCGGTGAGTGCCATTGAGTGTGATCGGCACGCCGTAACCGGGGTCCGACTTGTCTCTGG
>JAYWAI010000101.1:0-2436 GCA_043782545.1 Acidimicrobiia bacterium | reverse complement strand
TTGAGCGACTGATGGTCGAGTACTACGGCTCCGATGTGCCCTTGCAACAGCTAGCGGGATTTAGCGTTCCTGAAGGGCGACTCCTCATCGTGCAGCCGTTCGATAAAGGAGCGCTGAGCGCCATCGAAAAGGCGCTGCGCAATGCAGACCTCGGTGTCAGCCCGTCAAACGATGGCAACGTGATCCGGTTGAATTTTCCGGCATTGACAACCGAACGTCGCAAAGAGTTTGTGAAAGTCGTCAAACACATGGGCGAAGACGGCAAGATCGGTGTACGAAATGCGCGCCGCGATGCACGCCAGGATTTGGAAAAAGCCGAAAAAGCCAAGGAGATCTCGCAAGACGAATTGGCTCGAGCCGAGAAGGACCTTGACAAGGTGACTGCAGACCACGTCGAAGAAATCGACAAGCTGCTGATACGCAAAGAGCACGAACTGCTGGAAGACTAGCCATACCCGTGCCGTCGCTGATTCCAAATGGCGACCCATCGAGCTGTGCAAGGAGATGACAATGGATGATCACGAGGGGTTCAAACCTCCGAAACAGCCTTCTACCGAGGGCGTAAGAATCATCGGCGCTCACCAAGCTGGGGGCACACCGAATGGTGCAGGAGACACAGGAGTTGTTCCCGCGCTGCCGCACTGGACTGCCCCGGCGACCGGCGAAGTGCCGCGCATTTTTTCTGAAGCCGCTCCGCCCCAAACGCCATCTGATCCATATGACGACGCTGACGATTCGTGGGGATCATTCACGTCGCAATCGCCGCGTTGGCGGGATTCGGCCTCGGAATATACCGACCCGACCGATGTGCGGAGCTTGGGCGACGAGGCCACCAAAATTGGTGCACTCGACACGAGTCGCAGTGATCACAGCGACTTTCTGGAATTTGATTTTGTCGACGAACCAGTGGCTGGTTCAGGCACGGATACGGAGGCTGTCGGCGACTTGGACGCAACTCCGGCCGCCACTGGCGACGCCACCGAAGCGCCAGACAAATCGGCACCAGTCACGGGTATGGTCCGAATCGGCGACACTGGTCGGCACCAGAGCGCCACGAGTGTCGGTCGGCCGAATCCAAACACTGCGTCCGCAAAGCGGCCTTCGGGCGCCACTGGCACCATGAATCGCCCAAATACGGGTACACCAGCCCGCTCGGGCGGGGCCGGCCAAGGCGGCTCGACGCGTCGCCCAGCCCAGGGAGCGCAGCGCGCCGCCGGCTCGCGCACTAACGCTGGCGGGGCACCAGCGCGCGGTTCGGATCGCGATCTCAAGATGGCCGTCGGCGTTGGCCTGCTCATGGGTACAGCGGCAATAGTGGCACTTAAGAACGGCCCCCGGTACGGCACAATTTTGATTGCCGTGGTTCTTACGCTGTGTGCCGCTGAATTTTTCAACGCTGTGCGCAAGGTTGGGTACCAACCCGCCAATTTCCTGGGCATCGCGGCCGTTGCTGGCCTTCCGCTGGGTGTGTACTGGCGTGGCGATCAGGCCATTGTGGCAATTCTGGCCGTCACGATCGTGTTCGCTTTCTTGTGGCACATGTTCGTGAGCAGCGAGCAGCCCACCGCCAATGTGGCGATCACTTTGGCGGGCGTGATGTACATCGGCGTGCTGGGCAGCTTCGGCGCTCTGATTTTGCGTCTGCACTCCTTCGACCTCAAAGCTCATGTGCCGAATCCCGGTGTGCATGTTTTGATGATGACCATCATTGCCACGGTCGCCGTGGACGCCGGCGGTCTGTTTGTGGGCAAAGCAATTGGTAATTCGCCGCTCGCTCCCAAGATCAGCCCCAACAAGACTATTGAAGGGTCCTTCGGTGCGGCCATTGTGTGCATGATCACCGTGGTGGTCGTGGGCAAGGTATTTAAATACAAACCGTTTGACACCCCGACAGTGGCACTGAAATTTGCCATCGTGGTGTTTGCCGCTGCCCTCATAGGTGACCTGTCGGAATCGCTCATCAAACGAGACCTGGGTATCAAAGATATGGGGACGCTTATTCCCGGCCACGGCGGCGCGCTTGACCGTTTCGACGCCATGATTTTCTCGCTGCCGGCGGCGTACTTCATTGCTCACACATTTCATATGGCGTAACCCTTTATGTCAGTCACCAAGGTGGCGATCGCCGGTTCGTCCGGCTCGATTGGCACCCAGACCCTGGATGTCGTGCGCGCTGAAGGCGGTGCCTACCAAGTGGTAGCGCTCGGAGTCTCGACGTCGGTGGAAGCGCTCATTGCCCAGGCGTTGGAATTCCGGCCATCGTTGGTCGCTGTCACCGATGTGTCTCGCCAGAGCGAGGTCGCCGCGGCGTTGCCCTTCGCTGACGTGGTGAGCGATTTCGCCACGCTTGTGGAGCCGGCTGACGTCGTGATCAACGGCGTCGTGGGATTTGCTGGGTTGAGCGTCACAATGGCCACACTCGAGGCTGGCAAGCGC
>JAYWAI010000100.1:0-2437 GCA_043782545.1 Acidimicrobiia bacterium | reverse complement strand
GTGACGTGCCCATAAATTCCCTCGTCGAGGTCGGAGCCGAATAGTGGCATCGCCGACCGTCGATCGTGTGTTGCCGTGGCGTCGAAGCGGCGTACCGACGGACGAGATTGCTCCGGTCTTGGGCGCGTTTCGAGCCCGCCACCCTAAGGCCAACACTTCGCTGATCGCGAAGGCCTATGACATGGCCGCCGACGCTCATTCTGGCCAGATGCGTAATAGCGGTGAGGGGTATATACATCACCCGCTGGCGGTGGCCAGAATCGTGGCAGAGCTCGGGCTTGACGACATCACCATTGCTGCCGCATTGCTCCATGATGCTGTGGAAGACACGGGCATGTCGCTGGCTGACTTGGCGAGCGCGCTCAACGCAGACGTGGCAGCAATCGTGGATGGCGTCACAAAATTGGAGCGAATTCATTTCGATTCCAAGGAAGCGCAACATGCCGCCACCATGCGCAAGCTGTTGGTGGCAATTGCGAAAGATCTTCGTGTACTTATCATCAAGCTCGCCGATCGCCTGCACAACATGCGCACGATTGGCGGCATGGCTACGGCCAAACAGCGGCGTATTGCCCAAGAAACCATGGAGATTTACGCGCCGCTAGCTCACCGGTTGGGCATGCAAGAGATTAAATGCCAACTCGAAGATTTGGCGTTCGCATCGCTACACCCGAAAAGATACGCAGAAATTAGCCAGATGGTCACGACCCGCCTACCCGAACGGGAGCGGATTATTGACGACGTTACCGTGGCGGTGAAGGCTCGCTTGGCCGAATTGCACATCACTGCAGACGTATCGGGACGTCCGAAACACCTGTGGAGCATCTACGAAAAGATGGTCATCAAAGGCCGCGAGTTCGGCGACATTTTTGACCTCGTGGCGATTCGAGTGATCGTGGATTCTGTTAAAGACTGCTATGGCGCCCTTGGCTCAATTCACGCGTTGTGGCGCCCGGTGCAAGGGCGCTTCAAGGACTACATCGCCATGCCCAAATTCAACCTCTACCAGTCGTTGCACACCACGGTGGTCGGGCCGAACGGCAAGCCGATCGAGGTGCAGATACGGACCAAGGAAATGCATTCTCGGGCCGAGCACGGGGTGGCGTCACACTGGGCGTACAAGGGTGCCGACGGGGGAGCGAATGACGACATTGCCTGGCTGAATCGCATCATTGATTGGCAGGCTGAGACCCAAGATCCGGCCGAATTCATGGCTGCGCTCAAGACTGATCTCGAGCAAGATGAAGTGTTCGTCTTTACGCCGAAAGGCTCGGTCATCACGCTGCCGCTCGGAGCCACTCCGGTCGATTTTGCCTATGCGATCCATACTGAAGTTGGCCACACGTGCATCGGCGCACGCGTGACCGGCCGGTTGATGCCGCTGGATACCAAGCTCACATCGGGCGATTCGGTGGAGATATTTACATCCAAAGTTGAGGGCGCCGGACCGTCGTTGGAGTGGCTCGATTCGGCAGTCACCCCCAAGGCCCGCAACAAAGTCAAGCAGTGGTTTAGTCGGGAACGACGAGAAGACACCCGCGACACGGGCCATGAAGATTTGATGGCGGCACTGCGGGCCCAGGGTTTGCCGGCGCAGGAACTCGATGGGGCAGACACTCTCAAAATAGTGGCCAAACAGATGCACTACGACGACTTGGAGACGTTGTACATCGCCATTGGCGAGCACCATGTTGGTGCCGATGTGGTGGCGCACCGGGTGGCGAATTATCTCCACGAAGGTGCCGCCGAAGAGCAGTTGTCCTCTGGTGTGCAGTCGCACCGTCGGGGCGGTCGGCGTGATTCTCCGGGTGTTCACGCTGAAGGTCTTGAAGACGTCATGATTCGGCTGTCGCGGTGTTGCACGCCGGTGCCCGGCGATGAAATTATTGGTTTCGTGACGCGCGGGCGCGGCCTATCGGTGCACCGCACTGACTGCGCCAACGCCCATTCGCTCGCCGGGGGCGCAAGTGACCGGGTCGTCGAGGTGGAGTGGGATCGTGAGACGCATGGAACATTTATTGCGTCCATTGAAGTCAAAGCGCTTGACCGATCGCATTTGCTGCGTGATGTGGCCAATTCGCTCAGCGACCATCACGTCAACATTGTGGGGTGTTCGACCTTTACCGGCAACGACCGGATTGCGGTCATGCGGTTCGACTTCGAGCTGGGCGATCCTGGTCATTTGGCCTCGGTCATTTCCGTCGTCAAGCGCATCGACGCCGTGTACGACGCCTACCGCGTGCTCCCCGGCAAAGCTGCTGTCAACTAGCTCAGTGGCAAGGACTCGTGTGAGTGACAAGGCGGTACTTCGGGATGAATTTGGCGGCTTTCTCGAATATTGCTCGAGTTACATGTAGCCCCTAATGGACTACTTTCGTGACATCCGTCTCAACCAGACCCCCAGAAGGCCGGCAACGTGCCGTACCCGTCCCCAGAA
>JAYWAI010000099.1:0-2450 GCA_043782545.1 Acidimicrobiia bacterium | reverse complement strand
ATGGCCCAACACCTCGGCGCTACGAGCGCTGCGTACCACGCGGTTACGGAACCACTCAGCCCGCCCGCCACGCATACGCAATCCATGCACCATCCCGTTGCCGGTAAACCAGTGATACGCAGCGGGATCTTCGACGCCCAAGGGGTTGGGCCCATTGCGCAACAATCGCCCTTCGAGCGCCTCGGGAATCGCCCCAATCACCGGCAAATCGGTGGCAGTGATTTCCTCAAGTACAGGGGCGTAGTTACCCTCGAGGTACATGTTGCAGGGCGTCTCAATTTTCGTCATGCCGGCATTCTTACCGCGTTTCGGCTAGCCAAACTTGACGTTGATGGAACTCCCTCTTTTGACCGCCGTGCCGGGGTTGAGAGACTGGTCAACTACCACGCCACCGAGCGCTCCCGAGCCGCTGCCCAAGCTGAGGCCAGCATCAGTGATGGCTTTGATGGCTTGGTTGTAGCTCTTTCCCCCGAGGTCGGGCACCGTCACCAAATCTTGGCCTTTGGACACTACGATCGTGATCGCAGTGCCACGCGGAACGAGCGCGGCCTCAGCCTGATTGGCCGCAATAATTACGCCGACGGCCACGGTGTCACTGAACTCCTGGGCCGGGTCAGGAACGAGAGAGAGACCTAGCGGTGTCAGCGCGGCAGTGGCTTGTTCGACAGTGAGACCAACCAGTTTGGGCACGGCGCGGGTCGCGGGGCCAATCGACACGACAAGATCAACCGGCTTGCCGTGCTCCTGTTCGATGCCTTTCGGCGCCCAATCCAACACCAAGCCCGGTGCGGCGACTTCATCGTTCAGTTCCTTCACCGCACCGACCACAAATTTGGCCGCCACGATCGCCGCGGTCGCTTGATCCTTGGTCATTGCGGTGAGGTCGGGAATGGCGGAGAGCTCGTTGCCTCGCGACACGACGATCGACACCGCCGCACCTTCACGAGTCACCATGCCAGCCGGGCTCGATTGTTCAAGTACAAGGCCCGCAGTAGTGCCGTCCTGATACCGATAATTTACTGACACGACCATGCCCTGCGCAGTGAGTTGTCGCTGCGCTTCGTCAGCAGTCAACGTCACGACCGATGCCAGCGCATGAGTTGGAATCGGCTTCGGCTTAGCCGATCGCACGGCCGCCCGAATGCCAATCGCCGCTCCGATCAGCAACCCGATCGCAACGACTACCCCGACGACAACGCGCACAATGTGACCAAGCTTTTTCGGCTCGTGCATACGAGGCGCCGGCACAACTGTGCGCTCTGAAACCACTGCTTGGCTGGGCGGATCGGCTGGCTCTGATTTCGGCGCGGCGGCGACCGGTTCGAGCAAGGTGAGGTCGACGGAGTTTTGGGCGCCGAGGGGGCTCAAAATGATCGTGGTGGCATCGCCGGATTCCGAGCCCGTAGAACCAGCGGGCAACCCATCAACGTCGATAACACGAACGGGCAATATTGAGGGCGCCGGAAGTGATTCGGCACACCGCAAAAGTCTTCTGGCGAATTCAATGGCGTCAATGCGGGCGGCCGGATCGCACCGCGTCGCCGCCGCGATCACGTCGGCCAACGCACCGAGTTCGCTGGGCACCTCGACATCCGAGGAAATTCGCGCCGTCAACATCGCCACCGGCGACTCGTTGGCGAAGGGCACCTCACCGGTAACTGCCTCGATAATCGACAAACCCAATGAGTACAGATCGCTTTTGCCCGACAACGTGTGGCCTTGCGCCTGTTCGGGTGAAGCGTATTTGACTGTCCCTAGAACAACGCCATCTGGCTCGGTGAGCGCACCAGTTTCCAACACACGGGCCAGACCGAAATCAGCGATACGCAATCGGGTTTCCGACGGCGTCGAGCCGCTACCAAACATCAAATTGGCTGGCTTGATATCGCGGTGCACCAACTTGCGCACTCCGGCGTATTCGAGCGCCCGTGCCGCATCGAGCCCAACCACCAGTGCCTGACTCAGCGAAAGCCGGTGCCCAGAATCCAGGATGTCACGCAAGCTGCCGCCACCCAGATACTCCATCACGAGATACGGAAGAGGTGACGTTGAATCATCAGAATCCCAGTCGTGAATACTCACGATGTTGGGATGATTCAAGGATCCAGCGGCTTGTGCCTCGGCCAAGAACCGTTTCACGATTCGTCGATCAGCGGCCAAATTTGAATGAAGAACTTTCACCGCCACGCGTCGCTTGAGCGTCTCATCGTCAGCCAGGTACACCATTGCCGACGCGCCGACGCCGACCAAAGCCTTGAGTCGGTACCGCCCACCGAGGATTTGGCCGATGCCACGAGTGTGCAACGAACCTGACGTCATTGCCCAAACGCTAGTTGACAGCAACAATTTCACCCACCACCCTGCCGAGTTGGCAGACTGTCAGTGTGCGCCGCCACCTCAGAGCATTCATCTTGATCCTGCTGATGTCTGCGGCAATCGGCGCGATGGTG
>JAYWAI010000098.1:0-2454 GCA_043782545.1 Acidimicrobiia bacterium | reverse complement strand
TTATTCTCAGCTTCCTGCTCCTGATGGCGGTCTTCCGGAGCGTCTTGGTGCCGCTCAAGGCGGTCCTCATGAACCTGCTGTCAATCGGCGCTGCCTATGGCGTGATTGTGGCGGTATTTCAGTGGGGTTGGGGTGCCAGCTTGATCGGCGTTGGCAAGAAGGGTCCAATCGAAGCGTGGGTGCCCATGATGTTGTTCGCCATCGTATTTGGCCTCTCCATGGACTACGAGGTATTCCTACTGTCACGGATCAAAGAGGAATACGACCGGACCGGTAACAACGCCACCGCCGTCGCCGATGGCCTAGCGGTGACCGCTCGCGTCATTACCGCCGCGGCTCTGATCATGGTGTGCGTGTTCAGTGCGTTCGTACTCGGCGACGACAGGTCCCTCAAATTGTTTGGGCTGGGGCTGGCCGCTGCGGTGGCCATCGACGCCACCGTCGTGCGCATGTTTTTAGTACCGGCCACCATGGAACTTCTGGGGAACCGAAACTGGTGGCTGCCAGTATGGCTCGACAAATTGCTCCCCAAGATTGTGGTGGAAGGTCATCATCACGTGGGCCCAGTTGTCACGTCGGAAACAAAGGTCGACGAACTCGTCTAGCAATCACGAGCCAAAGACTTCGCTACCACCGAAATCGGCCACGGCCAGCGCCGGCTCAGGGGCCCGCAACAAAAGTGTCTCGATGCCCAACAGCGGCGCGTCGAACAGTGAAGCAAACGCCGACGCCAAGTGATTGCCGACGTCATCAGAGGTTTGCATACCGGTGCGAAAACCTTGGCGCTGCCAATGCGGAATGAGACCCATGAATTCGTCGGGCGAGAAATTGTCGGCGAACCCTGACGGGCCTGTGGGGCCGATCATCACGGTCATAAACCTCAAGCCGCCGATTTCTTCGGTGCGCCAGCCTTCCATCGTGGCCTCCAACGCCGCCTTCGATGCCGCGTACGGCACGAGCGAATGCCGGGGTTGATGCGACGAATCCGACGAAATAGCGGCCATGATGCCGTCGGGGGAAATGTGCTTGAGTGCAGCCGCGAACACCATGCTGGGGCCCACAGTGTTGATCGCCAAGATCGTGTGCCATTGCTCGGGAGTCACCGTCGATAGCCGCGCAATCGGCGACATGCCAGCCGTGTAGAGCACACCATCAAGCCCGCCCATCGTTGTCGCCGCCGCAGTGACGGAATCGGCGATCGAGTCGGTATTCGTGACGTCCAGTGCAAGCGCATGGGCCACCCCAGGCCCTGCGGCATTGGCTTCATCAACCGCTCCAGCCAACAAATCGACTCGTCGGGCCGCAAATGCCACGGCCGCTCCGGCGTGTACGAACGCTGTCGCACACGCCTTGCCGACTCCTGAAGATGCACCGACGACAAGAATGCGTCGGCCTATGAGATCTGCCATGATTCCCCCAGGTGGCTGGTAACAACGCGCCGAACTCTACGCGAAGGTTTGCTATGACGCTTGATTTGAAGGCCGCAACTCGATCATTGTCGAATGATGCGCGGCCTGACCGTCATGGAGACTCCCCGATGAGCGAACACATTTTTGAACGCGCCGAAGTTGAAGCGGCGTTCAAGCACTACTTTCTGACCGGCCCCGTGATGGAAGATTGGATTGCCTGGTCGCAACTTTTCACCGACGATGCGGTGTATTTCGATCACTTCTACGGCCGCTTTCGCGGCCCTGCCGAGATCCAGCTATTTCTCGAATCCACGATGATGTTTGGACGCCATTGCTACACGGCGCTGGATTGGTACAACATCGACGGCAACCAGATCGTGTGGAAAGGCTGGAACCGAGCCGACCACCCCGACGAGACCCAACCACCTTTCGAATTCCCTTCGCTGCAAATCATTACGTATGCCGGCGATGGCAAATTCAGCTCAGAAGAAGACTGGTGGATGATCCCCGAGATGACGACGTACGCCAAAGGATTTTGGAAGGCGTGCCAAGCCATCGACCCCGATTACGGCGCGCAAATGTCGCGCCGACACTGGGGTCCAATCGAATGGGCGCGTCCACCACAAGGTCACGTGCCGCGTCCATCATGGTGGGGTCGCGAGCACGAAATCCCGGTAGTGCGTCGCCTCGAAGATGTCACCTTTGGCGAGCGCGTCTAGCGAACTCATCGCGTGTGGTTGCCGCGATATGGCGGCGAGATTCCGAGCATCGATCTATTTGGCGTCGCGACCCGCGATGGCGGCAAGTTCACGGGCGGTAAACGGCTTGCCTTTCGGGCGACCCAAGCTCTGAATTGACGTGTCAACATCGGTGGCGAGCGCCTTGAGCGCGCCCACGGTTGACTGTGCGCGCGTCCGGGTGGCAAACGGGTCAAAGGATTACAGGCGCATGGCGTTGAGATGCGTGATCTTGTCAACTTCGTCGTCGGGCACGCCCTCAAGGTTCTTCTCGAGTAGGTCGGCCGAAAATGGCCACGTGGAATCTG
>JAYWAI010000097.1:0-6470 GCA_043782545.1 Acidimicrobiia bacterium | reverse complement strand
GTCGGCGCGGGCGGTGATTTAGGGGGCACGATTTCCCTTCGCACGTTGAGCTGCGTCAAATGCAGCAACGACTTCGCTGGGCGGACGGATATAGGTGTATTGAGGCGGCTCGACCATGCCATTGGCTTGGGCTTGCGAAATGATGCGATTCGGTCGCTGCAACAGTTGGGATTGCAGCATCAATTGCTCGTTTCGCGACAGCTCGGTCTTGAGCGCTTTGTCGACGTCGTCGAGGTGCCGTTGATGTTGCACAAGTACCGCCTGAAACGCCGCTAGGCCGAGCAGCATGACGAAGAACGCCAGCGTCAATGAGGTGCCAATTATCACGGCCCGACGCCGGCGTTGAATGGCGGTTCGCTGGGTTGGATCAACCACGCTGAGATGCGTAACCCGTTGTTCTTTGGGGCCAAATGGACCGCGCCGAATTCCGGCGGCGACCTCTGCCGCTGATGCCAGTTGGTCACCAGCGCTGCTCCCGGTGCGAGCGCGCTGGCGAATGACGGCAACGTCATCAGTGTCGAGCGGCCGCGCCTCGTTTCGTGACGCCGCGCTCATGCCGCGAGCCGATCATGGCCAAGTTTGATGGCAACTCGCAAGCGAGAGCTAACGGAACGACGATTGAGCTGTTGTTCCTCGACCGACGCCGTGTAACCACCCGGCTTCAGCAACCGAACACTGCGCACGGCATTGCATTGGCAGCCCAGCTGCACCGGACAAACGCATCCTCCGTTGGCGGCGAAGGCGAGGCGTTCCTTGACAATGCGATCTTCACCACTGTGATAGGTCAACACAGCGCAAATGCCGCCCGGATCCAGAATCGAAATCGCATCGTCAATGGCCCCTGGCAGAATGTCGAGCTCCTGATTTACCGCGATTCGAAGCGCCTGAAATGTACGCTTGGCCGGATGACCGCCATGTCGCCGGGCCGGAGCGGGAATAGCATCACGCACGATTTCGGCCAGTTGTGCCGTGCCAGAGATCGGTCGGTGTTTCACAATGGCTTTGGCTATTCGCCGTGAAAATTTCTCATCTGCGTTGCGCCATAAGATGCCGGCCAATTCGGCTTCGTCGCCATGGTTCACCAAATCGTCGGCACTGAAGACTTGGCTAGGGTTCATCCGCATGTCGATCGGACCGTCACAGCGGTAGCTAAATCCTCGATCGGCCCAATCAAATTGAGGGCTCGACACGCCAAGATCAAACAGAACCCCGGACACATTCTGCCCGTGAGTGCGCTCGCGCTCTAGAGCCACAACTTCGGCGAGGTGATCGAATCGCGTGTGGTGCAATGACACCCGATCCGCAAATGGAGCCAGCCTCTCAGCGGAGGCGGCAATTGCAGATGCGTCTTGATCAATGCCCACTACATGCAAATGCGGGTAGGCCGACAAAAGCGCAGCGCTATGACCGGCGCCGCCAAGGGTTGCGTCGAGCACCATACCGGGGGGTGCGGCGCCAAAGAGCTCCACGATGAACTCGACAAGTACCGGCTCGTGCTGGAATTTGGTGACCGGCGACCCTTGATTTTGCTGCTCTGGGTTGTCGTTCATGTCGTTCCATTCATCGGGCGTACATCAACGTGTTTTCGCTCATCGGCAGCCCTCCGGACAGTCAACGCTGCCGGGATTTCTCCCCGGATTAGCAGACGGAAAGCGGGCGGAGTTGGGGCGTTCCATCTCGATGCCCGGAAGGCTGCCGATGAGCGACGCACATCGTTAATGCGTCTGGTACTTGTTTTCGATACGCGCCTGCCTTTCAGCAAACCGATGTCGAGGTTGAGATATTTCTTGTCGTCAAACCGTTCATGTACTCGCCAAATTTCTTACAGGCTCGAAACCGCGAGTTGGCGCTCGCCGACTTCGTTATTGGCTGCCCATGTTGCGGCATCCCAAATTTCGATGTGTTCCCACACCCCCACCACCATCACGTTTCGATCCAACTTGGCGTAGGTTCGTTGCGTTTGCGTCAGCGGAATCCGACCCTGCTTGTCTGGAGCCACATCGTTGGCACTACTAAAAAACGTTCGCATCTGAAGGTCAGACACCTCACCCGCACGTTGCCGATCTCGCATTCGATCCGCTGCCTCTTTGAAACTCTCCCGGGGAAACACGGCTAAACAGCCTCCGGGTTGCGCCACCACGTAACAGCCGCCCTCGAGTGCCTCGCGGTAGGAAGCCGGCAGCACCATTCGACCCTTGTCGTCGATGCTGTGTTCGTGATTATTGACGAACAATTGGAGCTTCTTCCCGGTACGGAATTGGACGGTATGACCTTGAAATTCCGGAGTACCGGGTGCCGGTTAGATCGTGCGCCCGGTGCCTCCACGCCGATCACAATAAACCCAATTGCCCCCACTGTCAACCACTATTCCCCTTTTCTCCCCACTTTCCCCCACATTATGGACAATATTTGCCCGTCGCGGGGAGTTGGATTTTCACTTCGCCGAGTTGATACTCGGCAATTCAGCCACAAAGTAGCTGATCAGCGCCGCTATTTCGTGCTCTGACGAAGCGCGCACCGGTCGAATAACTCGGAGTTGCGAATTTTTGGGCAGCCCCACCACTTTTTGAGCAAATTCACTGTCGTCGTACAAATACGCAACGCACTGGAATCGCGATCCCACTCTGGTACGACGCTGAGAGATTCCGACCATTTTCCCACCGGTACTGACGTCGACCACCTCGCCTGGCCCGATGCCATCAAAACACCACAGCTTCGACAACGGCGTTGTCACCATCGGCCCTTGATGCACTGTGGTGGTGTGACCAATGCGCCACAGAGCGGCCTGCCAGGCCCTCCCGATGACCACCGCTGCTTTGCCGATGTCGTCACGATGGGCGACGTCGCTATGGGGCACAAACACGTCCACCCAAATCGACGACGACGGACTCAACCACACCGCCGCCCCGCCACTGGCTCGCCGACAAATATCAAACCCGTACTCGGCCGCCAAGGCCTCCTGATCGGGGGTGGTGATCTGTGAGCTGCCAAGCACAACCGCGGGGCGCGTGACCGAACACCGCCATATTGTGCGCAGCAGCGGCGTTGGCCACGCACGATGGTGGATGTCGTCCGCCGACTCGATCACATGTTCAATTGGCCAGGCCGGGCTCACGACTCCATTATTACGACGCCCGCAAGTACGGCTTCCATTGTTCGGGCACCCGAGGCACCGCCACCAGGACCCAGCTCTGCTCTTTGGGCGCTCGTGGTACCCGCGCCAACCGCATCCCAGTGTCTTCCAGGTAACGATCTCGCTTGCCCAGATTGCACGGCCGGCATGCGGCCACCACGTTCTCCCACGTGTGGGGGCCACCCTTTGATTTGGGAATGATGTGATCCAACGAATCCGCCGGAGCATTGCAGTATTGGCATTGGTGATTGTCCCGAGCCATAACGGCCTTACGCGACATTGCCGAGCGCCGTTGATAAGGCACCTTGACATAGTTGCGCAACCGCAGAACAGACGGTACCGAAACTTCATCATGTTCGGAATGCAGCACCGTGCCGGAGTCTTCGATCACATCGGCTCGGTGTAACAACACCAGCACGGCTGCTCGCCGAGGCGAGATGACACACAGCGGTTCGTACGTTGCGTTGAGTACGAGCGCTGCGGACATGGGCCAGAACCTACCGTTGACCCAGCCGAGTCAGAAGCGAATTTCGATGGCGACGCCGTTCTAACCGCTCGAGTGCGTTAACTCGACGGCACCAATCGAGATACAAGCACACGTCTGTACCCACATCCGCGTGCGTGAGCGCTTCAGGATCCGAGCCGTACATCGTGTGCATACGAAATCGAACATAGTCGGCGCGAGGTGGAAATATGCGGGCCGCCTGCACAATCGCCGTCAACCAGAGCGACGGCCTTTTCGCCACGCCGCCAACGCTACGCCACAACAGTCGCATCACATTTACACTCGAGGTTCTTTGGGGAGTCCCAAGACCATCTCTCCAATGATGTTTTTTTGAATTTGGCTGGTGCCGGCATAAATCGTGCCAGCCCGTGCATTTTGAAATACTGACGTCCAACTCATCGTCGAATTTGCCGCTCCGGCATCGTCGGTCTGAAACGACGACGATGGTCGACGACCGGTGGGCACCAAACCATCGGGGCCCATAATGTCCATGGCCAACTCGGTCACCACTCGGTGGTATTCACTCCAATACAACTTGGCAATACCGCCATCGGGGCCGGGCTGGTGACCGGCGAGAAACTTGGTCAATGTGCGCATGCCCAGATACCGCATGATCTCGACTTTGCCGTAGCACCACGCCAGCCGCTGCCGTATGAGCGGATCGTTACTGCGACCGCGTTCCTTGGCCATGGCCATTAATCGGTCAAGTTCGTTGCGGAAACGCACTGGCACCACCGCGGCGGCCTCGCCGCGTTCGTAACCGAGCAACGTCATGGCCACTCCCCAACCGTTGTTGACGCCGCCCAACACATTTTCTTTTGGACACACCGCGTCGGTGAAGAACACCTCGTTGAATTCACTCTCGCCCGAAATCATCCTGATGGGCCGCACTTCAACACCGGGCTGGCGCATGTCAACCAACAAGAACGTGATTCCCTTGTGCTTGGCAACTTCCGTGTCAGTTCGCGTCAGCACGAAAATATGATCGGCCAAGTGACCCGCCGACGTCCAGATCTTTTGGCCATTGATGACCCATTGATCGCCGTCGAGCACGGCGCGACATCCCAGGTTGGCCAAATCGCTTCCTGCGTTTGGTTCTGAATAACCCTGACACCACGTGTCGTCGCCGTTCAAAATTCTGGGCAAATAGTGGGCTTTTTGCTCATCCGTGCCCCACTGCAACAAGGTATTCCCCAACATTTGGATGCTGAATACGTCGTTGCCCCCGCCTCCTGGCACGCCCGCCTTAGTGAATTCCTCGGCCAAGATGACTTGCTCCAAAGCCGACAAACCGCCGCCACCAAATTCCGTTGGCCACCCGGGAGCAAGGAATCCGGCCGCTGCCAATTCTTTACGCCACTGACCAACAAATGCCGACAATTCTTCGCCTTCAAGTTGCCCGATACCACCAAAGTTGGCGGGCAGTGTTTCGGCCAAAAACGTTTTCACCGTTTCGCGGTACGCGTTTGCCTGCTCGGAATACGTGGGTTGCATGCCCGAAGAGTAGCCATCACGCGAAGATGAACCGGTGTCACGATGTGTGCGAAAACGTCCTAGTGTGCACCAGGATGGATCCTGAAACCTTCGCCGAAACAGCCCAGGCCCTGATTGCCAACATTTCCGAGGTCGTTCAAGGAAAGCACGACGTCATCCGCATGATGGTTCTGTGCGTGCTCGCCGAAGGACACCTGTTGCTCGAAGACGTACCCGGCGTCGGCAAAACCAGTCTCGCCAAAGCGCTCGCCCAATCGATCGAAGGCACCTGGGGACGGGTGCAGTTCACCCCCGATTTGTTGCCGGCCGACGTTGTCGGCGTCACCGTTTGGAACCGCAACGATGGCACGTTCCAATTCCGCAAGGGCCCGGTATTTGCCAACATCGTGTTAGGCGACGAGATCAATCGCGCTTCGCCAAAAACCCAGTCGGCGTTGTTGGAATCGATGGAGGAACGTCAGGTCACCGTAGACGGCGTCACCTATCCGCTCGCTAGTCCATTTCTCGTCATCGCCACGCAAAATCCCGTCGAACACGAGGGCACGTTCCCGCTTCCGGAAAGCCAACTCGACAGATTTCTCATGCGGCTGAGTGTCGGTTACCCAACTCCCGATGCCGAGCTTGAAATACTCAATACACACGGCCGCAACGACGCCCTGTCGCAACTCAAACCTGTCACCAGCTCGGCCGCCATTGCCGAGATGATCGACTTCGTCACCCAGGTTCATGTGGCACAAAGCATTCGCCAATATCTGGTCGACATTGCCCTCGCAACACGATCAGCCAAGACGATTTCGCTCGGCATGTCTCCACGCGCCACGTTGAACTTGCAACGCGCCGCTCGCGCTGAAGCAGCCCTCAACAACCGAGACTATGTCGTGCCCGACGACGTCAAGCACGTCGTGCTGTCAGTGCTTGGTCACCGCATGTTGCTCACGCCCGACGCGCAACTCGCCGGCCAAACTGCCGCCACCGTCGTGACGCAAGTCGTCGAGTCGATACCAGTCCCGACGAATCGATAGCAGCCTCCCTGATGGTTCGCCTGACACGAGCAGGTTGGGTCGCCATCGCCGGCGGCATCGCGGCAATGGTATTTGGCCGTGTGGTCGCCAGCCGCGAATTCACTGTGGCAGGAGTCGCGGTGTTGGCGTTGGTCATCGCGACCCTGATGTATGTATTTGCCGTGTCGCCCCGACTCATCGTAAGGCGCGACGTCTCACCAACTGTGTTGTCGGCAGGCCTTCCCGCTCGCATAGACCTCCGAGTGATCAACGCCACCGGCCGCTCGGTACCGTCTCTTCGCCTCTATGATCCCGTGACGTCGACTCGTGGAGCGGC
>JAYWAI010000096.1:0-6481 GCA_043782545.1 Acidimicrobiia bacterium | reverse complement strand
CGAAGGTATTCAGAAGGACATGGTTGCCGAAGGTATTCAGAAGGACATGGTTGCCGAAGGTATTCAGAAGGACATGGTTGCCGAAGCCCGACCAACAGCCTCGCCCGCCGTGCGCCAACGGGCGCGAGAGTTGGGCCTGGATTTGAGTGATGTGGCCGGCACAGGTGACGACGGCCGCGTGGTCCACGCGGACCTCGATCGAGTCCTCACGGTCACTGCAGGCTCATCCAACAAGTCCGTAGCCATCGACACACCGCGTATCGAGCAAGTTCGGGGCGTGCGGCGTCGAATCGCGGAACGCCTCACCCAAGCGTGGACGGAAATTCCGCACATCACGTACGTGGAAGAAATCGATGCCACAAACGTCGAAGCGTTGCGTACACATCTCAACGGCCGGACCGGGGCCACTGATCGTGTTCGCTTGACCCTGTTGCCGTTTCTTGTTCAGGCGGTGGTCCTGGCGTGTCGAGAACAACCTCGCCTCAATGCGCATTACGACGCCGAAAACGGTTCGCTGTCGATCTTCGAATATGTGCACATTGGCGTGGCCACACAAACACCCGATGGGTTGGTCGTGCCCGTGGTGCGCCATGCCGAATCCCTCACGCTCTGGGATACGGCTCGTGAAATCAGCCGGCTCGCGTTAGCAGCTCGCGACGGCAGGGCCACACGTGAAGAACTCAGCGGGTCGACTGTCACGATTACGTCGCTCGGGGCGCTGGGCGGTGTGATGACGACGCCGATTATTAATCGGCCTGAAGTGGCGATAGTCGGCGTCAACAAAATGGAGGTCAGGCCGATGTGGCACGACAACGCATTCGTGCCTCGTCAGATGTTCAACTTGTCCTCGAGCTTTGACCATCGAATCGTGGACGGTTGGGATGCGGCGACGTTCGTTCAGAAGATCAAGACCTTGCTCGAAACACCCGCGTTGATGTTTATTGTCGACAGATGACACGAGTCGCTTGAGGCCGTGCGGCACAACCCGAATGGCTAGGCGAGCGCGATGAGATTGGCGACGCTGGCTTTGGGGTTGCGGTCGATGTCGAACACTCCGGTGGCTCCGGCGTAGCCACGCGTGCCTTCGTAGCCGTCAACGCCCGAACGGTGGAAGAATGCAGCGATCTCGATCCCGTCGCGGAGCGCCTCATCGAGCTCAGGTTTGATTGACCGCAATTGCTCGCTGCGCCAGTCGTCATGTTTCGTCGCCACGCCCCAGCTCGACACCAGAAGTGGCCGACCCGGCAACGCTTCGGCGGCTCGGTGCAACGAGAGGCCTAGTGCTTCGGCCCAGGGAGCGCGAAGCGTGGCATCGACGCGTGCGCCAGTTGGATATGCCACCAGCTCGGCGGTGTCTGGCTCTGCATCGCGATCCGGCGGCTGCTGATACCCGACTGCTGAAACGCATGAAATGCCCACGATGTCGCACGAGTCGCGGAGATCCGGCACCTCTTCTGGATGACGCCCAGGGATATGTAACTCGCCGTCCCGAATAGCCCGTATCGGCACGTCCCAAAACAGCTTCTCGGCACGGTTTGCCACGCCCCGGCCAGCGTTGGAACCATCCACCACAAATGTGGGGGCAACGTTCCACGCGGTGGCCACTGGTGACCCAGAACCGCGCAGCAAGCGCCATGCGTCGCGCCACGCCATCCACGTGCCACGTAACGCGGCTCCGAAGTCGCGTGGCTCGCTGCGAAACGGCGGATGCGTGCCGGTCAAATACCCGGCCGATGCCCACGCATATTGTTCGTCAATCGGCGTCCAGCCGTTGACGGCGTCGCCAAAATGTTCTGCGCACATGTCGACGTAGCGCGGCCAGAAATACCCGCGCCCTTTGTCATCGGCAAAGCCGCCTTCTTCGACAAACCATCCGGGAACTTGACGCTGGAAAAGTGTCAGCCATACCTGCAGACCGGCTGCGCCCGCCGCGTCAATCACGCGTCGCTCATGTTCGAACCGGGCGAAGTCAAACTTGCCTGCCGTGAGTTCGAGCGATGCCCACTCGATGTTGAGTCGCACGGCGGTCAGGCCGTGCTCGGCGTAGGCCGCGAACTCATCGTGGTAGTTGGTGGCGAAACCGTTGCCCACTCCCGAAACGGGCAATTGCGACAACCGTTCGGCTCGGGCCCAATCGCTTTGGGGCGTTGAGCCGTCGCTGCGCAGTCCGCCGGCTTCGACGCCGATCAGCATTGTGGCGATGGGTCAGGCTCGCTGGAGAGAAATGGTTGACTGGGCCCGCTGCAAGCGAATGATTGGCACGGGGTCGGCGAACCCTTTCAGATTCACTTCGCCGCGCGGTATGCCGATGACCCCGTTGGGGAGATCGGGCGTCACATCTGCTGGAGCGAACACTGCCCCCGGCTCGGCAATGTCACACAATCGCGATGCCAGGTTGACGGCCCGGCCGATGTAGTCGTCGCCTTCAAACATGAGTGCTTTGCCGACCGCGACGCCCACCCTGAGCGCGAGTGGTTGACATACCAGACTCACTCGTTCACTCAATTCGAGCGTTGCTTGAATGCCGGTGTGTGATTCAACGGAAACGATCATGGCGCCGTCACCGAGCCATTTCGCCACGCGAACACCAAGGTCGCTGCAGACTTCGCGAATGACGCCGCGCACACCGGTGAGCAAATCGCCTGCGGCCACATCGCCATTGTGGTCCGTGTAGTCGGTGAAGCCAACAATGTCGACAAACACAAACGTCCGAGGCACACGCATCTCGTACAAGATACGTGGTTTGCCCAGGCGGGTGGCGCTTCGATGATCAGAAACCCAACATCGTGACGAGCGTCACGCTCAAGTTGTGCCAAGCTGCGGGTATGGCACCACGATTTACCTACTCCCGTTGGGACGGTACGCAAGTTGGTTTCGAGCTCGATGCTGCCAGCATCATGGATGAGATCACCGATGACGTGCTCTACCACGGCGATGTCAACGCTGCGCTGCGCCGATTGATGCAACAGGGTTTTAACGATCGCAATGGCGAACGAATGCAGGGGTTGCGCGAAATGCTCGACCGTTTGCGTGAGCGTCGTGAAGAAACGCTCGACAAATACGACCTCGGAGGCGTCTACAACGAGATTGCCGAGGCACTCAAAGAAGTCGTCAATCAGGAACGTCAGGCAATCGATCAGGCTCGTCAACAAGCCAAACAATCCGGTGACCCTCGTCGCGAAGAGGTCACCACGCAAGCAATGGGTGAGCGCGACTTCCAGCTCGACATGATGCCGCCTGATTTGGCCGGGCAAGTGCGTGAACTCCAACAGTATGAGTTCGTGTCACCACAAGCGCGTGAACGCTTTGAAGAACTCATGGAGCAGCTGCGCCAACAAGTGATGCAAAGTCAGCTCAAAGATATGAAAGGCGCCATGGAAAACATGTCGCCAGAAGACATGCAACGCATGAAGGACATGCTCGCGGACCTCAACACGATGTTGGAAAAGCACCAGCGCGGCGAAGAACCCGAGTTTGAAAATTTCATGGAAAAGTACGGCGACTTTTTTCCAGAGGATCCCCAAACCGTTGAAGAACTTTTAGAGATCATGGCTAGAAGAATGGCGGCCATGCAGCAGATGCTCAATTCGATGACGCCTGAGCAACGCCAGCAACTCAAAGAGCTCTCTGATCAACTCATGGAGGACATGGACCTGCGTTGGCAGATGGATCAGCTGAGCCAAAACTTGCAACAAATGTTTCCCCAAATGGGGTGGCAACAGGGTCGCGATTTTCAAGGTGATCAGCCGATGGGTATGGCCGAGGCGGCCGGCATGATGCAAGAGCTCAGCGACCTCGATCAGCTCGAAGGTTTGCTGAAAGGTGCCAGCAATCCCGGTGCCTTGGCCGAAGCTGATATTGAACGGGCGCGGCAGCTTCTGGGCGAAGAATCAGCGCGATCGCTTGAGCAGCTAGCGAAACTCACTCGGCAGCTTGAAGCCGCTGGGTTGGTTGAAAACAAAGGCGGTCGGGTCGAACTCACGCCCAAGGGGTTGCGCAAAATCGGCGCAAACGCCCTGAACGATGTGTTTCGGAATCTGGCCAAGAACGAACTCGGCCGCCACCAAATTCAAGAAACTGGTTACGGCCATGAGCGCAGCTTTGAAACCAAGCAATACGAGTTCGGTGACCCGTTCCACCTCGACATCCAACGCACGATTCGCAACGCCATCTCGCGCACCGGCGGCGGCAAACCAGTACGGCTCACGCCCGACGATTTCGAAGTCGAACGCACCGAACAAACAGTCAAGGCCTCAACTGTTTTGATGATTGACCTGTCGCTGTCGATGCCGATGCGCGACAACTTTTTGCCCGCAAAAAAAGTGGCGATGGCGTTGCATTCGTTGATCTCCTCAATGTACCCACGCGATTATCTCGGCATCGTTGGATTCTCGGAGACGGCTCGAAAACTGACGCCGGCTCAACTCCCAGAAGTGTCATGGGATTACGTGTACGGCACCAATATGCAACACGGTTTCATGTTGGCTCGCCAGATGCTGGCGCGTCAGACCGGCACCAAGCAGATCATCATGATCACTGACGGCGAACCCACGGCGCACTTACTCAACAACGGCGAAGTGTTTTTCAATTACCCGCCTGTGCGTGAGACGGTGGACGCCACACTCACCGAAGTGGCCCGCGCTACGCGCGAAGGAATTCGCATCAACACGTTTGTGCTGGATGCAACTGGACCATTGCGATACTTCATCGAGCAACTCACCAAACTCAATCGTGGGCGAGCGTTTTTCGTCGACAATCAGAACCTGGGCAACTACGTGCTCGTCGACTTTTTGGCGCAGCGCACATCGCAGCGCGGCGGGAATTCGCGTCAACAACGCGCTTCGTAGCACTTTTTTAAGGTTTTTTGGTGAATATGTGCCCGGAAACCGTTGATCCACTTGCGAAATGTCTCTGACTAGGTCATTATTTGTCACACTTGTAATTACACGAGTGCAATTCGCGTGAACGTGGCGGGGCAGGAGGAGTCGAAATGAAAAACCTAGGGTCGGTATTTGATCCAGACGACCGGTTGTGGCAAGACAATGCCAACTGCCTGGGCGTCGACCCCGATCTCTTTTTCCCTGAGCGCGGTGCATCTACCCGTGAAGCGAAAGAAGTGTGTCGAGCCTGCGTCGTCAAGCAAGATTGCCTCGAATACGCTCTCGCTAACGGCGAGAAGTTTGGTATTTGGGGCGGCATGAGCGAGCGCGAGCGCCGTAGAGTCCGTCGCCAACGGGCCACCTCTGGTCGGCGCACCATTAGCGTTTCCGCGTAACGGTTACCGGTTCGACCGTGGTCGAGTGGCCCGGCGAAGCTTTGTCCATGCGGTTGGTAACATTAGTTTTTCGGTTGGTAACATTAGTTTTTAATGTTCGGGGCGACACTTCCCCACGGGCGATGGTTGGTACGCTGTAGTCATGAACTTAGGTGCCCCTGAACTACTTATCATTCTGCTGATCGTGTTGCTCGTTTTTGGCGGTGCCAAGCTACCCAAGTTGGCCAAGTCACTCGGACAAGCACAAAAGGAATTCAAATCTGGTTTAGATGAGGGCAACAAGCCTTCCGAGACCGACAAGAAGGCCGAGTAGCACTCGCTACCCGGCCTTCGTTGAATAGAAAATCCTTGTGCGGTGCCACTGCACCGGCGCTACGCCTAGCTGGCAGTAGCGAGTGCGAGACGTCGCCGACGAAGAATTCGTCGTCGCTCGCGCTCTGATGCGCCGCCCCACACGCCGTGATCAACACGAGCTTGCAGCGCGTATTCGAGGCACGGTGCTTTTGATTCACATGTGGCACAGATTTTGCGAGCGATATCGACTCCAACGCCATCACTCGGAAAAAACACTGACGGGTGCACGCTCCGGCAATTGCCGTTCGCCATCCAGCTCGTATCCATCTTCTAACTCCCTCTGTTTGGTGGGTATCAGCCGTCGCCCCAAGGTTCGGAGTGAACCAAGCCCGCCTGCTGTTTCCTCTTTAATCGGCAGGTTCTTACCGAACTTAAAGAAAGGATTGGCGTGATGGACTTTCTTCCTTCCGAACCAATCGACCCCACGGCCCAGCTCACCAATGATTCCGGAGCTGGTTTTGGTGCCGATCATGTAGGTCTAGACGTCCCAAACGGTGCTGGGGTTCCCGATTTGGGGGAATTGCCCGCTGACCAGGACTCGCCATCGAGTGCCGAGCCGTGGTCATACGCGTCGGAAAAGCACGACTACAGCGAGTCTGGCGATCCTGAGCACTTCGAGCCTTCTGACGACGCCGAGGAACCGTCGCACCAAATGTCGACGTTCAAGGCGGTGATGCTGGGGGCAATGGTTGGCGCGCTCGTCGCCGCGATTGTGGCTGGGTCGATCGTGTGGGCCGGTCGCGGTACCAAATCTGCTTCTGGGTCGAATGCTCAAACGGCGGCTGTGCCGCTCATTAAGGCTGGTTCGACGATTGACATCCAACAGATTTTGACCAAAGCCGAGCCATCGGT
>JAYWAI010000095.1:0-6489 GCA_043782545.1 Acidimicrobiia bacterium | reverse complement strand
AGCAGCGGTCGAAATCTTTGCCAAGCATCCCGAGCAGTGGCAACTCCTGGCCGACCATCCCGAGATGGCGGCCAGCGCGGTCGACGAAGTAATGCGCCACACACCGGTCATCCCCGGCACGTTTCGAGTCACCAAGGAGCCCATCGTGATTCACGACGTGGAGTTCCCGAAAGACACACTCATCACGGTCATCACCAGCAGCGCCAACCTGGATCCAACGATGCACGATCGACCGTTCGAATTCGACATCAGGCGTGAGCAAAAGACGCCGCATCTGACGTTCGGCGGCGGTGCGCATTATTGCCTCGGCGTCAACCTGGCGAAGGCTGAATTGCAAGAAGCACTCAAGGTGCTCCCGCGCCGCATGCCCAACTTGCGGCTCGTCGGTGACGTGATCTGGAAACGCAATGCGGGCATCGACGGTCCGCTCAACCTGCCCATATCCTTCGACAAAGGCAATTAATCGCTAAGGTCCCGTACGTGACTGAACCGAGTGCCCAGCGGCCGCATCGAGCGCGCAAGGGTGACGGACCGCTGCTTCGTGAACGCATTCTGCAAGTGGCTATGGAAGAACTCGTGAGTAGTGAGCGCACGGAAAGTCTCACGATGCGCTCGATTGCGGCAAAGGTAGGCGTCACCGCGCCAGCGCTGTACCTACATTTCCCGACCAAGGAGGATCTGCTCTTCGAGGCCGCCGAGCGCCTCGCTGCGATCTCCGTAGAACTGCGTAAAAAGATCGGCAACACTGGTCATCCGCTTGCGGACCTGCTGGCCAGAATGGGCGCCATTATCGTGCACGCCCCGACCTACCCCGACGTGTACCGCACGCTCATGATGTCAGATTCTGCCGCCGCGCCGGAACGCTTTCGCGGCGACGCCATCTTCGAAATGGCGCCCTTCCAAATGTCGTTGGAATCGGTCAGAGCCGCTATCGCCAGCGGCGATTTGCCGAGCGATCTGGACCCGCACATGGCGAGCCTACTGATCATGTTTGTGATGCACGGTTACATGAGTTTGCGTCTCGCCAAGCAGGATATGACGTTGCCAACGGGCAACGAACTCATCGAAGCGATCAGCCGGCTACTCGTCCGCGGGCTCGGTGGCGACCCAGCTATTGTCGACCTTGTCGTCGGCGTCGCCGTCGAAACGATCGACCTCAGGCCCCAAGTCGGCTGATCCGTCGCCGTCATGGTGATCAGCCTCAAAGGCGAGATCCTCTGGCGCATCGTTTAACCGCGCGTACACAAACATTGCGCCCGCGAATACCACGATCGAGACCCACTCGTTAATACGAAGGCCGAACACGATCGAGGCCTTATCAATGCGGACTCGTTCGATGAAGAATCGCGCGAACGTGTAGCCCATGACGTAGATGCAGAAGAGTTGCCCTTGGCGCTGTTTGCCGCGCCGACTGATCACGAGCAAAACGCCGCACAGCGCAAAGTTCCACAGCGATTCGTACAAAAATGTGGGATGGAAGAGCGTGCCAGGTTTGTAGCCCAGCGGCGTGTGAAAGGCATCAATCTTGAGGCCCCATGGCATTGTGGTCGGGCGGCCAAACAATTCTTGATTCCACCAGTTACCCCAGCGGCCAATGGCCTGAGCCAGTGCCAGAGCGGGGGCGACGGCGTCAAGCAGGATTTTGAAATTGAGCGCCATTTTGCGGGCTTGCCAAAACGCCACACCGGCTCCGAGCGCCACGCCACCCCAGATACCGAGCCCACCTTTCCAGATGTACAGCGTCTCAATCCACCGGCCCCGAAAGCCACGCCAGTCGGTCATAACGTGATAAATCCGCGCCCCAACAACGCCAGCGGGCACCGCCCACATCAAGATGGTGGACAGTTGTTGACGATCGCCACCCATGCGCTCGTATCGACGACCGGCCAGCGATGCTCCGGCCAAAACACCGAGTGCGATCATCAGCCCGTAGGCCCGTAATTGCAGCGGCCCGATATGTAGGGCACCACTACCGGGGCTGGGAATAGAAGCGACGAAGAGCGGCAAACTCATAAGTTAGGCGCAGACCTTTTCGGCAAAGGCCACGACAGATGTCTCGACAAGCTCGCGGTCGTAGTCGAGCGTCGCCACGTGATAGCTGCGATCAAGCGACACGCGCTCGACCGGCCCACTCACGGTTGCCGCCAAATGATCGCTGGCTGACGGTTGCACTACATGGTCTTGTGGCGAGGTGAGAATCAACACCGGACACGTGATCTTTGGCAGCAATTCTTGGATCATCTCGACGGCGTCAAACATGGTGATCAGCGGCGGCAACGGTGTACAGCTGTAGGCCGTTTCGCGCGAGTTGGGGTCGGCAATGTCGCTGCCAATGCCGTCGATACTCAGCGTCCCAGCGGCGATGGTTTCGGTGAGGATTGCTCGCAATGCTGGGTCCTGCGCTTCCACAGCCGCATTGATAAACGCCGCGCCAACCACTTCGGGATGGTTGCCCGTGATCCACGCCGTAAGCGTGCCGCCCATCGATAGGCCGACCACAAAGACCTTGTCGCAACGTGCCGCAAGGGATTGGTACGTGGCCTCGGCATGAGCCGACCAATCGGCAAACGTTGTTGCCATCATGTCATCGATATGAGTGCCATGGCCAGGCAGCAGCGGCAGTTCGACGGTGAAATCTGCCGCCGCGAGTGCTTCGGCAATACCTAGCATCGAGTTGCAATTGCCGGTAAATCCGTGCAATACCAATGCGCCGTTGCGGCCGCCTGAATGGCTCCACGGTTCTGCGCCAGGAATGATGGGGTGGGTCATGTTGAAAACCTTCGGGTGAGTGTCAGTTACTTATACGGATCATGGGGGCCCAGCGGTTCGGTCCACCAGTCTTCCGAGGCGGGCGTCCACGAAGGGTCTTCGTAAATGCAATCAACCGGGCAAGGGTCGAGACATTTGCCGCAGCCAGAGCACAACTCAGGCACGATGATGACGTCGAGACCGTGGTTGAAAATTGCCCCAAATTGCGGTGGGCAGTGCCGCAAACAGTTGTCGCAATTAATACACTCCGACATTTCGATGCGCAAAGGGAGCGCCTTCCATTTCGGATTGCGCTCCCTGTGCTCAATTCGCTCGAGTCGGTTTGCCGCGGGCATGCCTGAAAGTTAGCGCCACCAGCGGGTTGGCGTGAAGGTGTACGCCGTCTATGCGACCGTCGTGGTCAAGGTGGCCCGGTTATTGGTCTCGGAGAGTTCTTGCACAACGTTCGATGGGTCGGCCGTCACGGACACTTGCCATGCCCCTGGTCCGTAGGAACCAGCGACAGTTATTTGAGCAGTGGCGGATGCGCCAGGCGCCAGAGAACCGCCCGCGCAATCGATGTAGTTGCCAGCGTTTTTGATTCGCCGCACGGTGCAGGTAAATCCTGCGGGGGCCACAAGAGTGTCGACTCGATCGAAGCCAGGCGAGTACACAGTGAACGTCACGCCATCGGCTTGCACCGCGCCCGAGTTGGTCACAGTGAAGGCATAGGTCGGCTTGGCGTTCGTGGCCACCGTGGCGGGGCCCGTGATGCTCGAAGTGAGGTCGGCGAATGCTCCAGAAACGACTACCGTCACGGAAGTTGAGTTGTTCGTTTCGTCACTCTCGGCCACGAGATTGGCCGGGTCGGCATTGGTCGACACGGTGTACGTACCGGGCGTGGCTGACACGGTGGCGGTAATCCCGAATACCCGCGAGGCCTTCGGGCCCATTGGGTCAAGGGGGCACGACACAAGTTGACCAACAGCCGTGCACACTCCAGAGGGCCCGCCGCCTGATACGAAACCAAACCCACTCGGCAGCGTCAACTCAACTGTGGTGGCGGCGGTGAGACCGATGCCACTGTTGAAGACGCTGAGGGAGAAATTGGCCGGCTGTCCAACCGCGACGGGTGATTGCCCAACGAGCGATGTTGACAAATCTGTCGGGCCACCAATAGCAACAGTGACCGACGAGGTGGCGTAGTTGTCGGCATTCGGCGGCACCTCACGGGCGCCCGTTGTATAAACATCGAGCGAGGTAGTCGTCGTACCCACGAGGCCAGATGCTGTGAGGTGGATGGGGAACGTCAAACTCGTACCGGCGGCGAGGTTCGGGGCCCAACAACCGCGAACGCTGCCGCTGCGGGTTGAGAACAAGATGCCGCACGTCACACCGTTGCCACCGCCGCCGATCCAGGCGCCAGCCACCGACCCGACCCGCACGGTCGCCAGCGGGTCGTTACCTGTGCCGACGTTCGAAATCGTGACGTTGTGCGTGATGATCGAGCCGGCGTCCACGTTGGATTGGGGCGTATCGATCGCCAGGGCAAGATCCGGCAACATGTTGCTTACCCGGATCGAACCCGTCGCGGTGTTGTTGGTTTCGTCACTCTCAGGATACGCATTGTCGGAATCGACGGTCACCGAGTCTGTGGCGCTGTAATCCACCAGTGAAGCAGTTGCCGCTGGTTGGCCCACTATGACGATGGCGCCACCCTCAGTCGAGCTACCTGAATAGTTCGGTACGCCGGTACAACGCACGACAACGCCCGTTGACGGGTCACCAGACTGTGTGCACGCCACGCTTCCTGGGGCATTGAAGACTGGGCCGACGGCCGGGTCCCAGGTGGTCACGGAGCCGACCCAGGACACCAGCGTGAAACCAATGGGCAACGTTTCGGTGATAGTGGCCGTGGTGAACCCAGAATAGATGCCGATGTTGTTGAGCTTGGTTGTGAAGGTGACTTGCTCGGTGGGCAACGTAGGATTCTGACCGGACACCGTGTGAATGGGTACGAAGTCGAAGGGGCCGTTTACCGGCACCACGTATGTGCCAGTTGCCGTGTTGTTGGTCTCGTTGCTTTCCACCACGGCGTTCGTTGAATCGACGGTGCCGGTTGCTCCATAGGTGCCTGCCGCGCCAGGAGCGGTGATGGTAAACGCGAACGTGCTTGACGCCCCGGCCGCCAGACCGGTACTCGCGCACAGCGTCCGGGCCGGGCCTGAACGAGTCGTCGGCGAGAAGGTACATGTGCCAGCTGACCCAGCAATGAAGGTGCCGACGCTGCCAGGAAATTGCACCATGAAAGGACCGGCCGGCGCCGTGCCAGTGTTGCGAATGACCACCGCCAACGTGGCCGCCGCACCGGGCTGCACGACCGCGGGGGTCGCCACTACGGTTCCAACAAGATCAGGTTCGCCACCACCGCCAAAGCCGCTCGCTGCGTACGCCGAGGTGGCCGCAGCCATCGTGACGGTCAATCCGATTGCGAATCCGTACCGAGCAATAAGCCGACGCATTCTTTGTCTCCTTGTATCTACGGCGTTGATGGGACCCGTGGCGTCCCGAGCACTGAGTAATGCTCTGGTACGAGTATCGGAGCCGAAATAACACCCGGCAATACGACGTTGGTCGTACGACCGGCCAATTTTTGGCCAACTCATCAGGATCAATGCAAATTTTATTCTAATTTCGCTGACTCGTCAGTCCGCCGCTGGAGGCCGCGGCAGTGACGGCTAGTGTGCGCCCAAAACCTGAACATCAACTCCAAGGAGTCCGCCGTGACCAAATTTGCATTCTTGACGCCCGAGTGGGTAGCAGAAGCCGAGAAGATTCGTGACGAATTTGCCGGCCAAGCTAAGCCAGCGCCGAAGATTCGGATGAATCAAATCATCACCGAAGTGCCCTTCGGCGACGGCGTGGTCAACGTGCACACCGATTCGTCAGACGGCACAATGAAAATGGGCCTCGGCCATCTCGATGCTCCGGAACTCACACTCACGGTCGACTACGCCACCGCCAAAGCACTGATTGTTGACAACAACACCGCGGCAGCTATGCAGGCTTTCATGAGCGGCAAGATCAAGGTGCAAGGCGACATGACCAAATTGATGGCCATGCAAGCCGGTGGCGCCGACCCCACCGCCGCCGAAGTCGCCAAACGCATCCAAGAAATTACCGAATAAAAATTTGTTTATCTGGTGACGCTCGTAGAGCGCACTCGCGACGAGGCGACCAGCGCCAAGCCTGCCATCACTGCTGCGATCATGAAACTGATCCGGTAGCTGCCCGCGGCTCCGCCGGTCGCCTCTTGTGATGTATGGATCGAGGTCATCAATTGAATGCCGATGACCACGCCGCACTGGCTCACCAAATTTTGAGTGGCCCCGGCCACCCCCATGTCGCTGTCATCGACGGCGTTGGCGACCGTCGCTGCTAACGAGGGTCCGAGCGCGCCCATAGCCGCTCCCGACAGTGTCATGGCAATGAGGACCCACCACACCGTGTGAGCATGCGTCGCCATAGAGAACAGCACCATGGCGACAGTGAGCGCGGCACCGCCGACCATCGCCACATTGCGCTCCCCCACTTTGAGAGCCCAGATTCCCGCCAACGGGGCGAATGCCGCCATCGCCAAAGGTCGCGATATCGACAGGTTTGAGACCTGTGAATTGCTGTACGAAAACAGCGTTTTCAAAAGAAGAGGCGTGAGAATGAAGCCACCCATATAAGCGAAAT
>JAYWAI010000094.1:0-17315 GCA_043782545.1 Acidimicrobiia bacterium | reverse complement strand
TTCGGCGATCTTCGCAAGCGCCTTGGCCCGTTTCGCCGTGTTTGATCTGGTGCCTTCTGGGAAGATTACGGCCACATCGCGGTCGTGCAGATCACTGGCAAGCTTGGTGATGGCGGCAAGCTCACCGGCGCTGTCGGCCGCTCCTCGATCAAGAAAATAGTTCGGAAGCCGATTGCCGATGACATCCAGACTCGGGTCGGTGAGCAACTCTTTCTTCAGTACGTAACGGGGCCGGCCACCGCTTGTGAGAATGGCCCACGCCGACACCAGCGAGTCGGCCAGGCTGGCGTGCCGGGCCAGCAAAATGAGTGGCCCAGTCGCCAGAACATCCGCGTTTTCGCAGCTTACTGATAGCCCTGTGGTAGTTCGCAGCACTCTCATGAGGTTGAATGCCCACCATTTTTGCAGTCGGTAGTGCAGCGGAATGTTGCGAGACATCCCCACCACCCACAACAGTGCGGCGAAACTTACCCCGGCCAGTTCAAGCCATAGCCAACCAAGCCCGAATGCCAAAAGGCGGATTGTCGGGCATCGCCAACGTCGCGAAGCGCAATCAAAGAGAGCTCCGCCGACTACCCATAACGGCAACGTGGCGGTCAATAATATGGCGGCAATGGCGATTGCCGGAATGGTCGTGAGTCGACGCTTGATCTTTGTTGTCGCTGACACAGCTGTGTTGTTTCGCCCCTTCGTGCGGTCGCCTGGTTGACTCCGTCGCCGTTGACCATTTGGATTGGACAATTCCGAAATATATTGCGGCTCTACTCTAAGTACTCGTGTCGCCGAGTGGGTAAACGATTGGGAAGCATGGGTCGTCGAATTTGGCGCCCGCGAGAAGGCTCTCGTGCAGACCGGGAAACTCTGGCGACGTTGGCCATGGGCGAGGAGCGTGGGTGACATCGTCGCCGATGTAGCGGAGACTCAGCACACGTCGTCGCCCAGGACCCACGAAACCAGCGGCACCGTGCAAGCTCAACATATTGAACGCCACGGCGTCGCCTGGCGCCATGTCGTAGCTGCGAATATCGAAGGCGTCGCGGTTGGCATCAACTCTGGGGACGTCGGCCAGGGTGCCTTCTGGGAACCATCTGGACTCATTGTCGATGAATGTGCGTGGCATGAGCCACGGTCCTTGGTGTGACCCAGCTATGACTTCCAAGCACGCTTCGATGGGCACAGGGTCAACTGGTATCCAGAAACTCACGGTCTGGCGACCATCCAGGTTGTAGTACGGCTGATCCTGGTGCCACGGAGTGCGCATTGTGGTGCCCGGGTCTTTCACGAGAACGTGATCGTGGTGCAAGCGTATGACACTCGAGACAGTGAGTTGAGCAGCGACGGCGCCGACATTGGCGGCCAATGCAATTGATGCCAGGCCGTCGTGGGACGGCCAGCGACAAAAGTCCTCGAAGAATCGGCCGGGCTGATCGGCCGGCGAGGAGACGCTGCGCCAAGAAGGCGTGGCGAGCACGTCATCGATTGCGATTGTGGCAACCGCCACCTGGTCGGGCGTGAGGAGACCGCGTACGACGCACACGCCGTCGCGTTGAAACTCGGCTACCAGCGCTAACTCGGCTACCCGGGCTGACTCGGCTACCCGGGCTGCCACGGCTACCCGATTTCCTTTCCGTACATGTTCCCCAGCGGGTCGCTGATGAGCTCGATCCGCTCACCGTCCGGGCCGGCGAAGTAGATCGACGAGCCATCTATGTGGGCATAGGGAATCGCTCGATCATCAAGGCGCTCTTTGACCATTGACCAGTTGTCTGGCGTCATAGAAATCGCCAGGTGATGGTGGCCACCCAGCACTTCTCGGTAGGGCCCGAGGCCCAGACCGGGCATGTCGAAGAAGGCGAGATAGTTGCCAATACCGATGTCAAAAAAGAAGTGAGTGCTTCCGGCGTAGTCGCGATTTTCGAACAATTCCGTCAGCGGAAACCCGAGTAACTCCTGGTAGAAGAGTATGGTTTGTTCTACATCGCTACTCAATAGAGCTGTGTGATGCACTCCGCGAGCGGTACTGGCCCGGTGGTCGCTAGGTTTTATGTACCGGGCACGGAGGTCCGCCCATTCTTGATGTCGATCGCTTTGTGAAGCCACGCTCAAAGCCTAGGCAAGTTGGCACGGTAATGTCGGCTGATGGAGCGATCAGCAAAACGAGGGTCGATTCGTCATCACATTCGGATCGATTGTTCGGCAGCCGCTGCGTGGCGCGTCGTGGGCAAACCGGAGATTTTGCATCATTGGTTTCCGGGTATCCTGGCATGCGTGGTGGACGGAAATTCACGCACGATCACTGTAGGCACTGGTATGCAGATGCCCGAAACGATCCTCACCAACGATGCCCTGCAAATGCGTTTCCAATATCGGATAAGCACGCCGATTTTCAAAGAACATCTGGCCTCGGTCGACGTAATTTCACTCAGTGATAGCGAGTGCCTCGTGACGTATTGCACCGACGCGGAGCCGGCATCAATGGCGCTCATGATTTCTGGTGGCACACTCGGCGCTTTGGGGGAATTGAAGAGACAGTGTGAGGCGGGCGTCGGGCCGGCAATTGATGCCGCTGAGGCCATCGAAGGGGCTCGTTAAATGGGACGTAAAATCCTCTTCGTCACGACCGACCAACAGCGTTACGACACGTTGGGGTGCAATGGTGGCGCGCTCAGCCGCACGCCTGTGATCGATGCGCTGGCCGCCCAAGGTATCCGTTATGAGCGAGCCGTGCCCCAATCGGTGGTGTGTATGCCGAGTCGTTCCACGATGCTCACAGGCCAGCATCCCAGCACCCACGGCGTATGGATGAATGGCGTGGCGTTGCCCGTTGATGCTCCCAGCGTGGCCGCCGAGTTGCACAAAAATGGCTATCGCACGGCATTGGTGGGGAAGGCCCACTTCGAGCCGTTCCTTGACCCGTTTGCGCTCTTCACCGAAAATCGTCTCGCCAGAAGCGGTGCGCCCACCCAACTTGACCAGCCGTGGGCCGATGGCACAACTGGCCCTCACCGCGGGTTTGACCACCTCGAATTCGCCACCCATGGCGCGGCGGGAGCATTGCACTATGCCCGCTGGATTGCCGCTAATCATCCTGAAGCAGCGTCGATGTATTACCCCGTGTTGGATGGCGCGTTGCAAGTCAACGCGCTCGGCGGCGGCGATACCGGTGCTCCGCAGGTACACATTAACAACATTCCAAAAGAGTGGTATCACACCGATTGGGTGGCCGATCGCACGATCAGTTGGCTCGACTCATTGGATACAAATGACGACTGGTTTTGTTGGATGAGTTTTCCCGATCCACATCACCCGTGGGATCCGCCAGCGTCAGAAGTCGGGCGCGTCAACTGGCGTGATGTCGAGCTTCCAGGGAGCTATCCACAAACGGCAGGCGAGCGAGAACGCATCTTGGATGACAAGCCGCGCCACTGGCGTATGTGGTACGACGGCACGCTGGTATCCAACTACGAAGCGCCGCCGGAGTGGGTGCCAGCCACGCTGACGCCTGACCAATTGCGTGAAGTGTGGGCCCGCAACGCCGTAGAGGTCGAACTCATTGACGAGGCACTTGGCAGAGTGATGCAGGCAATTTCAGCGCGGGGCTGGGGTGATGACGTAGATGTGATATTCACCACTGATCACGGTGAGTTGCAGGGCGATTTTGGCTTGCTTTTCAAGGGCCCGTATCACACCGATGGGCTCATGCGGTTGCCACTGATTTGGCGGCCGGCGCCGTCAGCGTGCGCTGCGCCCGGTGTGGTCGATCGACCAGTTGGGCTCGTTGATTTGGCCCCCACATTCTGTGGCATTGCCGGCCTTGCGCCACACGAATGGATGCAAGGAAAACGACTGCCGGTAAGCAATGCCGACGCCGATAATCGGGGCATCGAACTCGCTCTCACCGAGTGGGACAGCGAACTGTTCGGCGTGGCTGTATACCTGCGCACGATTACCCGCGATAACTGGGTGTGCACGGCGTACAAACCGGGGACGGTGCACGACGGCAGCGAGGGTGAGTTGTACGACTTGGCTCACGATCCGTTCCAACAACACAATTTGTGGGCAGACCCCGATGCCGCCGCACTACGCAGTGATTTGCTGGCCGACTTGTGGGATCACCAGCCGCCTATTCACCAGCCGAAGTTGCCGCTCGTGGCACCGGTGTGATGGGGCGTCGATGAAGAGTTTTGCGAGCGACAACTACGCGGCGGTGCACCCCGAAATCATGGCGGCGATTGCAGCCGTGAATGACGGTCATGCAGTGTCGTACGGTGATGATCCCACCACCGACGACGTGCGAGCGCTCATCCGCAACGAGTTCGGTAAACAGAGCGAAATGCATCTTGTGTTCAATGGCACTGGAGCCAATGTGGTGGCGTTGCAATCGGCCCTACGCCCGTGGGACAACGTGATCTGCACCGCAATGGCGCACATCAATGTCGACGAAGCTGGTGCACCTGAGCGCCTCACGGGCAGCAAATTGGTTACCGTCGACACACCCGACGCCAAACTCACGCCCGCCCTGATCACGATGGCCTGCACTGGTAAGGGCGACCAGCACCACACCCAACCCAAGCTGGTGTCGATAACGCAGTCCACCGAATTGGGCACGGTGTATTCGGTGGAAGAAATTCGAGCCATCGTCGACACCAGCCACGGCTTGGATATGCGGGTGCACATGGATGGGGCTCGCATTGCTAACGCCGCCGTGTCGCTGGGCGTGTCGCTGGGGGCGATCACTTCGGAACTGGGCGTCGATCTGGTGTCGTTCGGCGGTACGAAAAATGGTGCCATGGGAGCCGAGGCCGTCATTTTTCTGAACCCTGAGTTGGCTGGCCAGGCGCTGTGGATTCGCAAGGCCTCGATGCAGCTGGCGAGTAAACACCGCTACTTGGCTGCGCAGCTCAAAGCGCTTCTCACCAATGAGCTGTGGCGACGCAATGCCTCGCATGCCAACGAGATGGCTGCCCGACTGGCATCCGGATTGTCGTCGATACCGCATATGCAGATCACGCAACTCACTCAAGCCAATGCCGTCTTCGCCGTGTTGCCTCGCGAAGTGCGTCAGCGACTCCAAGCCGAATTCCCATTTTACGTCTGGAATCCAACTATCAACGAGGTACGGCTGATGTGTTCGTGGGATACCACACCAGAAGAAGTTGACACATTCGTCAAGTTGGCTGGCGAGCTCGTCGCCTGAGTCGTTCGTTACACGATTCCGGCGGCGCGCAGTTCGTCGATTTGGGCATCGGTCAGGCCGCACACCGCCCCAAGCACATCGTGTGTGTGTTCGCCGAGCTCGGGCCCGACCCAGCGAATTTCACCAGGCGATTCCGATAGCTTCGGGGATACGTTAGCCATTGGAAATTCGCCCAGTTTCGGATGCAACATCGACACGATGGCCTTGCGGGCATGGAAGTGTTGGTCGATCAGCATGTCGGCGGCGGTGAAGATTTTTCCGTTGGGCACGGAGTGCTCATTGAGCACGAGTTCGAGGTCCGCGGCGGTGACGGTCCGAGTCCAATCAGCAATGATCGCATCTAGATCAGCCTGATTCAGTCCTCGTGCTGAATGAGTGGCAAACCGCGGGTCGTCACCAAGATCAGGGCGGTTCATCGCGGTGGCGAGTCGTCGCCACACAGTGTCCTGATTGCCGGAAATCAAGTGCTCCTTGCCATCGAGCGTGGGGTAGGCGTTGGCGGGGGACACGTTGGGCAAGATCGACCCTGTGCGCGGCCGTATGTAACCAGTGAGTGCATACTCTGGCACGAGCGACTCCATCACGTTGAGCACGGCTTCATAGAGCGCGGCATCGACGACTTGCCCGGTGCCGGTGGTCTCTCGACGATGCAACGCCGCCAGCGCCCCAACGCAGGCAAAAGTGGCCGCCAACGTGTCACCGAGTGAGATTCCTGCGCGGGCCGGCGGTCGATCTGGCTCGCCGATCACCGCTCGCAGCCCGCCCATGGCTTCGCCGATGGCGCCATATCCGGGGCGCTGCGAATACGGCCCATCTTGTCCGTACCCCGACACACGCACCACGATGAGGCGCGGGTTTCGGGCCATCAAAACTTCCGGATCCATGCCCCATTTTTCGAGTGTGCCGGGGCGGAAGTTTTCGATGACGATGTCAGCGGTGTCGATGAGTTGGCGCGCCAATTCTTGGCCCCGAGGCGTACGAAGGTTGAGCGTGATTGACTTCTTACCTCTGGCAATTACGGGCCACCACAATGAAGCGCCGTCTGACTTTTCTCGCCCCCATTCGCGCATTGGGTCTCCGTCGACGGGGGTTTCGACTTTGATCACATCGGCGCCGAAATCCGCAAGTAGTTGTCCACAAAAGGGTCCGGCGACGAGCTGGCCCATTTCTATGACCCGTAGGTCGCCTAGCGCTGACATATCACTCCGTCGGTAATCTTCGTGCGGACGTCCGTATACGCTCGTGGGTCGAGCCGGCATGAAGAGAAATGTAGGTGGCCATGGCTAACACTGTCGACATCGTGGAAGTGTCACCGCGCGATGGGCTGCAAGCTGATGTGAGTTCGCTGTCCACCGCTGAGAAGGTGGATCTGATTGTTCGATTGGCGACCTCGGGTCTTCGACACATTGAGGTAGCGAGTTTTGCCAATCCGAAACGGGTGCCATCGATGGCCGACTCGGCTGAGGTGCTGAGCGAACTTAACCGCCCAGGGGTTCTGAATAATCGTCATCAAATTTCACTTATTGCCTTGGTCTTCAATGAAGCCGGCTTGCACGCCGCAGCCGCGGCCGGCGCCGATGTAGTGAATTTCGTGATTGCGTGCAGTGATTCGTTTGCGTGGAAAAACCAACGAGCCACAACGAAACAAGGCATCGCAACGTGGCATGGCGTGGCGAAAGCAGCGAGCGAAATTGGCATCCCCGCCACTGTCACCTTGGCCACAGCGTTCGGGTGCCCGTTCGAAGGCGAGGTGCCTGTCGAGCGAGTCGTGACCGTAGCTGCCCAAGTGATGCAGACGCCCCCGAGCCAATTGGCTTTAGCCGACACCATCGGAGCAGCCGTGCCCACCGACGTGCGCGAACGGTTTCGGGCCATTGCGGGTGTTGTTGGCGCCGCGCCGCTTCGGGCGCATTTTCACAACACTCGCAATACCGGGTTGGCCAATGTCGCGGCTGCAGTCGACATGGGCATCACCACTATCGACGCCTCGCTCGGCGGCATCGGCGGGTGTCCGTTTGCGCCGAACGCTACAGGCAATGTGCCCACCGAAGACGTTGCGTATCTGCTCGGTCGCATGGGTTACGCCACGTCGTTAGACCTTGACGAGCTCTGTGACACGGCTACGTGGCTCGCTCACACGTTGCAGCACGCAATTCCGGGTCTCCTGAGCAAGACAGTGATCTTTCCCCGCCATGAGCCGCTGCCCGGCGACGTGACTGCGCACTGGCTGGCATCGAAATAGATTCAAAAACGAAAGCGGGTCGGATGGCCCAAGCCACCCGACCCGCTCGTTACAACCGGACGCTTTACAGGCCCGAGCGTTCCATAATGTGCACGCCGCATGCCGAGCCGAGGCCGATCACGTGAGCCAAGCCAACCTTGGCGTCGGCAATCTGACGGTCGCCCGCCTCGCCGCGCAGGTGGTGGCACACTTCCCAAATGTTGGCAATGCCCGTGGCCGCAATTGGGTGACCCTTTGATTGCAAACCACCCGATACGTTGACGGGCATTGAGCCGTCGCGCCATGTTGCACCGGAGTTGAAGAAGTCGGCAGCGCCGCCTTCTTCGCACAACATCAAGTTGTCGTAGTGCACCAATTCGGCCGTGGCGAAACAGTCGTGCAACTCGACGAGGTCGAGGTCTTCTGGGCCAATACCGGCTTGGGCGTAGGCCTGACGGGCCGCAGCTTTCGTGAGGGTGTTGATGTCGGGCAGCACTTGGCATGCCTCCTGGTACGGGTCTGTGGTGAGCACAGAGGCTGACACTTTCACCGCACGGCGTTGTTGCTCGAGCGACAGCGTCTTGAGTTTGGCGCCGCTGACCACTACGGCTGCGGCGGCACCGTCACAGTTGGCCGAGCACATCGGGCGAGTGTTGGGATACGAAATCATCATGTCGCCCATGATTTCTTCCAACGACATTTTCTTGGTGTAGGCAGCCAGCGGGTTGAGCGTCGAGTGTGAATGGTTCTTCTCACTGATGCGAGCAAAGAGTTCAAAGCTGGTGCCACCGTAACGGTGCCCGTACTCTTGGCCCACTTGGGCAAACACGCCAGGCATGGTGTCGGTGCCGATACGGCCGTCGACGGGAAGTACCGAGCCGTAGCGGCCCGATGGCTCAAAGGTGTTGCCGGCCTTCTTGGCTTGTCCGCCGGCCAACAGGCCAGCACCAGAAAGTTTCTCGACGCCAACAGCCAGGCCCATGTCGCACTCGCCAGCCTTAATGGCCATGATCGCGGTGCGAAGCGCCGTGGCACCAGTGGCGCAGGCATTCGCCACGTTGAATACCGGAATGCCGGTCTGGCCGATCTGCTTTTGAATTTGTTGGCCGATGCCGCCGCCAGCACCCATGAGGTTGCCAGCTGCCAACACGCCGATGTCGGCCATGGTCACGCCGCCGTCTTTGAGGGCGGCCATTGCGGCTTGTGAAGCCAGGTCTACTACGTCTTTATCGGCGTGCTTGCCGAACTTGGTCATGTGAATTCCGAGGATCCAAATGTCATCGCTAGCCATGATGTGTGCCTTTCGTAAGAGTGGAGGTTAGAGGGCGGGTTCGTAGCCGAAGCCAACGGCTTCGAGGCCGTTTTCGTCGGAGCCGAGGGAATAGGTAGCCAAGCGCACGTCCATGCCAGTGGTGACGGCGGCGGGCGTTGGCTCGACGTTGATGAGGTTGGCGCGCACGCTGGTGCCCGCACAATCGACAATGGCACTCACGAATGGCACGGGAATGCCAGGAGCGGCAAACGCCACGATGGTAAAGGTGCGAACCGTGCCGGTGTTGGCAATGTCGACCGAGCGAAAATCGTCAGCGAAACAGCTGGCGCAGGCGTTTCGTCGATCAAAGAATCGGGCGCCGCACGAGGTGCATTCGTTGGCTTTGAGGTGAGGCCTGTCGCCCAGCACCAAGTAGTCGACCAACGGGATCTGATTTGACATCGAGTATTTCCTCCAGAGGTAGGTACCGCGGATGATATTGCGCGTTTGGCTATTCGAGGCCATCGAGTGCAAGGAGTTCGCAAATTGTTGGTATGGGAACCCCTTGACGCACTGCTAGTTTCGGCAGCATGAAGACTCAAATTGTGGATCGCAGCGCGCAGAGTGCTCAGAGCGCAGAGTTACTTTTCGCGTGTTTGCTGGATGCTCCAAACTGGCCGAAATGGTCCGGACACGATTCAGGTGCCGTTGACTTGCGAGGGAATCTCGCTACCGGCGTGGGTGAGGTGCGGCGATTTGTAAAAGGGAAATCCATCAGCGTCGAGCGCATCATCGGCGCCGATGCACCGACCACATTTTCCTACGAGCTCATCAGTGGTTTGCCAGTGAAAAACTATCGGGCAGTGGTGACGCTGATACCTCGTGCCGAGGGTGGTTGCATGGTGAATTGGCATTCCACCTTTCAGGGTAAGTTGCCACTCATGGGAGGGTTGATGCGATTGGCCCTCGGGAAATTCATAGGCGCCGCCGCCAAGGGCCTAGCGGGCTACATGCCGGTGGCATGATCTCGCCTGGGCGCCTCGCGCATGCGACTGTGCGATGACCGAGGCGCGTACGGGGTCACAATCCATCGAACGCGCGATGGCGGTGTTGGGTGTGTTCTCGGCGGCCGATCCTGACGTCGGGATCTCTGACATTGCGACCCGCGTTGGTTTGAGTACATCAACGGCGCATCGAATAGTTCGTGCGTTAGTGGCCGGCGGATTAGTCGAGCAGGGCACCCACACGGACCGATATCGGTTGGGGCATCGGGCTGTGGTGATGGGGCAGATAGCGTCGCACAACTTGGGTATGAGCGAAATCACGGCCTTGCTGCGTTCGTTGTCAGTTGAGTTGGGTGACCCTGTGGGCCTGGGATTTCTACAAGGCGTCGAAGTAGTGGTGGCGTTTCGGGCCGAGGCAGCCGAGCCGCTCAGCTTCGATCGTCGCCCTGGGGCGCGTGAGTTCGCTCACGCTTCGGCAATGGGCAAGGTGCTGTTGGCTTACTCGGACAGCATCGTAAATGTGGTGGCGTCCCTCGGTGAATTGACGGCGTTCACTTCGTCGACGATCGTGGATCCTGTCGCGTGGGCTGCCGAACTGCGCACGGTGCGGGCTCAAGGATTTGCTGTCAACAACGAAGAGCGCAGAGCGGGCGCGTCGGGCGTCGCCGTGCCAGTTTTTGACGGTGACGGTCGGGTGCAGGCGGCGTTGGTAGCGCATGGCCCATCAGAAAGATTTTCACTCGACCGGCAACGTCAGTTGGTGGCCCCGCTGTACACATGTGCCAAGAAAATCGGCGAAGCATTATCGGTGGCGTAGAGCGGTTAAACGCCGAGGCCTCGACGACTACGAACACGGCGTTCAATAGAGCTGAAGGCGACGGTATCGATGGTGATGCCAATGACGAAGATGATCAGCATCCAGGCCATCATTCCGGCGTAGTCGGCGAAGTCGCGTTCGAATTGGAGACGCGATCCAATCGATGGCTTGTTGGCGATGATGACGAGCAACTCGCCTGCCATCAGGCTGCGCCAACAGAATGCCCAACCCTGCTTGATGCCGGCGATGAACGTCGGGGTTGCCGCTGGGATCACGATGTGGCGGTAGCGATCAATACCCTTGGCACCCAAGACACTTCCGGCCCGAAGCAGTAGCGGCGGGATGTGATCGATGCCGGTAATGAGTCCATTGGCTATTGATGGACCGGCGCCGATTACCACCACGAAATAAATCGCCCCTTCGCTTTGGCTAAAGAGCACTAGCGCCAGCGGGAACCACGCGATCGACGGCATGGTTTGTAAGCCGCTGACCATCGAACCAACTGCGGATCGCAACAATTTCCATCGACTCACCGCCAACCCAAGGGCAAGCCCAAACGCAAGCGCCAACGCAAAGCCGATGAGTCCTCGTCGAAGCGTCGTGGCAATCGCCGACCAGGTCGTGCGATGGCCCAGCTCGTGCCACAGGCGCGGGAGCACCTCGTTGGGGCCGGGGAGCACATAGCGCGGTTTCCAGCCGGTTTGAACAACGAGTTGCCAACCGCCCAATACAAGAGCGATCGCGGCCACTTTTGGCCACAGGGCGCGAAACGCTTTGAGCGACGGGGGTACTCGCACGATCGAGTGTTGTTCGAGAGCGTCAAGCCCGGCCATTTCGTCGCGAAGTGTGCCTTCATCAACCGTGGTTACCGCGTGTACGGTGTGCCGCTCCGCAAAGGCGATTGGCTCGGTTGGCGAATTATCGATGGCCATGGCGGGCAACTTCTGTGCGGAGCTTGTCGGTGATGTCGTGGGCGGGGGTGGCCACGTCGGCGGAATCGATGCGTCGAGGGCGTGGCACGTCGATAGTGAATTCGCCGGCTACGCGACCGGGACGGCTCGACAGCAACACCACGCGATCGGCAAGCCGCACCGCCTCGCGCACGTTGTGGGTCACGAAGATCACGGTGGCGCCAGTGCGACTCCAGATGCGTTCTAGTTCGTCGTGCATGACGTCGCGGGTCATAGCGTCCAGTGCAGCGAAGGGTTCATCCATCAACAACACCTCGGCGTTTTGAGCCAATGCTCTGGCCAGCGCAACGCGTTGTCGCATGCCACCTGAGAGCTCGTGTGGACGTTTGTCGCCAAAGGCGCCGAGGTGCACGAGGTCGAGCAATTCGGCCACACGACCGGCCCGGTCGCGGCGCGGCGTGCGCTGCAATTTGAGTGCAATGGCCACGTTCTCGCTCACGGTGAGCCATGGAAACAACGCCGACTCTTGGAACATTAAACCCACACGTCCGCTCACTGTGACTGTGCCGCTTGATGGCGACTCCAGACCGGCGATGAGGTTGAGCAGCGTCGTCTTCCCGCACCCTGAGGCGCCAACGAGACACACGAATTCGCCCGGTCGAGCGTGGAAGGTAAGGCCGTCGAGGGCTCGTGTCACGTTGCCGTGCGTACCAAAGTCTTTGGTGACATCGACGAGGCTGACACTGGCGTGCCTCGTTGTCACCGCAGCCTGGGTGCTCTGGTCAATCACGGCGGTCATAGCGGCGCAACTTTGGGTCGGTTGTGGGACACCAGAAATCGATTGAGCAAGGTGAGATCGAAAATTCCGTGGAGGTCGACCGCTGTGATGAAACCAATGGCGACCTCGGCGTCGGCTGACCGTTGTAGGGATGAGGCGATGGGGTCGACGGTAAAGGTGAGATTTTTCCAAGCCGCCGCCAGCACCTTGGCGTTGATCGTTTTCTGGGTGATCTTTTTGATCCGAGCGTTGGCAAGTATTTGAGCTTCGGCAGGATGTTGGGTAGCGAAGTCGATCGCAGCTGAGTTGGCTTCGATGAGATGTTGCACGATTTCGGGGTGCTGAGCCAGAAATGTTGTACGCACCACCAGCTGCGTGGTGGCGTACTGACCGGCGGGCCAAAGTGTGCGCTCGTCGACCAACACGTGAGCGTGCGCGTCGGCAACTAATCGGCTGGCCCAAGGCTCGGGAACCCACGCGCCGTCGATGGCTCCGGTTTTGAGTGCATCGAGTGTGCGAGCATTTTCTTGGGGAACAATGGACACATCGCCGCCGCCGACTGTGTCAGTCGACAGATGCGCAGTGGCCAGCCACGACCGCAGGGCCACGTCTTGCGTTCCGCCAAGTTGCGGGGTGGCGATTTTGGTGTGCGTGAGATCGGGTGCAGTCTTGATGCCGTCGCGAACGACGAGGAAGGCGCCGCCCGACGTCGCGCCTGACACGATTCTGATGGCCTCGCCGTGCGACTTGGCATAGGCGTTGATGGCAGGGTTTGGGCCGATGTAGGCAGCATCAATCGAACCGGCAAACAGTGCCTCGACGGCGGCTGGCCCGGCGGCGAATGTAGTTGTGTGAAGAGTCACGGCGTTGCCCAGAGCAGTTTGCAATGAGCCAGATTCGATCTCGATGAGTGCAGGCGCATGGGTGATATTGGCGAAATACCCGAGGCGCAGCTGGGTGCCGGATCCGCCCGGTGAGGAGGCTGCCGCCGAGGCGCAGGCAGCGAAAGCAACGGCGCCGGCCAGTGCAATCGATATCCGTTGTGCGACTTTGCCCAGCATGCCAGCCCTCCTGGTGAATTGCTGACCATTATAGTCAGGTTTCCCACAATGTGAAAATCATGACTAAAATAGTCGGCATTTAGTTGTGGTGCCACGCGAGGCCTTCAACATGTCGAATTGGCGGCAACTGTGTGACGAACCCAGTTCGGCGGAACTTGCTCAGATTTCCCGTCGTCTGAACCGCAACAAACAAACAAGGGAGATCGTCATGCATACAGGCTGGGGTCGGTTTTTGGGTATTGGGTTGTTGTGCTGTGGTGTCGCCGCGGGGTGCAGCGCGGCTTCCGAAAACAAGTCGGCGATAACAACGTCGGGTGGTTTGCCGGCAGGCGGGGGAGCAGTGGCGGCCGCCGCCAGTACGAGTGCTGGGAGGCCAGAGCCAAGTCAGGATCAAGCAGCGGTCGTTCCAGCGCCGACCGGATCCGGGTCAACCGGTGGCCCGCCTGTGGCCGCTGAAGCATTTCGAGCCATCATTTGGAACGCCGCGATGACGGTGGAATCACCCGATGTGCCGGCCACGTTGGCCGCCATCAAAACCGCCGCGATCAAGAGGGATTCGAGCGTGAGTGCCGAAGAGTCCACGCTCGGCGATGCCCCGGTTGGCCGTCTGACCTTACGGACGCCGCCGACGGAATTGGTTGGATTGCAAAACGACATCAATCAACTCGGCTCTGTCGTCGAGCGCACCCAGAAGGGAGACGATGTAACAGTCCAAGTGGTTGATTTGGACGCTCGGGTGAAGACACAGCAGCAAAGCGTCATCCGTACTCGAGCGTTTTTGGATAAGGCGCAGAATCTCAGCGAACTGGCCCAAATGGAGGCCGAGTTGACTCGCCGAGAGGGAGATCTGGAATCAATGCTCGCGCAGCAGCGGGCGCTCAGCAACCAAACAAGTTTGGCAACGCTCACGGTCACGGTGCGTAAAACGGTGGCTAAGCAAGCCGTTCGGTTGGTTGCGAAGAGCAAGGGATTTGTCGAAGGCCTACCGGGTATCGGGCATTCGCTTGCCGCGGGAGGTCGTGCTGGTTGGGTGGTGCTGCGTCTGATTCTGGTCGGGCTGGCTTACGCGTGGCCGTTCATTCTGGTGGCGATGCCGTTGATGTGGTTCGCTCGCCGGCGACTGATTGGCCAGCGAGCATCGTGATTCAGACCTACAGTTGCCGATCAGTCTGAACTGACTAAATGGGGGTCGCACTGAATACGCAACGGATACAAATGAGACGTCACATCGTCTTGGTGGTGCGGTGGTAACGCCGATCTCGGGCCGGGAGTTATTGCGACGGGATTGGCTTGCGCGCCACGGAGAACCCGACGTCCAGTTTGAGTTCGTGGACGGTGTTGCCGATCTCACATGGGGGCACCCGGATCCGACGTTGCTCCCCGCTCAGGCCGTTGCCGAGGCCACCGACAACGTGCTGCGCGTCGACGGCTGGAAAGCCCTGAGCTACGGCCATGCGGCAGGGCCGTCGGTGTTGAGAGAAGAACTTATTTCTCATCTCGCTAGCATCGGCGAGCGAAGGCCACATCCCGACGAGCTACTCGTGACTTCTGGGAATAGCGGCACGATTGATTTGTTGGCAACGTTGCTGACCAAGCCGGGCGATGTCGTGTTCGTTGAGGAGCCGACGTACTTCCTGGCGCTGCGAATTTTTGGCGACCATCCCGTTGAAATCGTCGGCGTTCGCAGCGATAGTGATGGCCTCGTGCCGCACGACTTGGACGCCAAAGCGCAATTGCTTCGGCAATCGGGCCGCCGTGCTTCGCTGCTCTACTTGGTACCGACGCACAACAATCCATCGGGCACGAATATGCCATTGCATCGCCGCCTCGAGCTGCTCACTGTGGCCCACCGACACGGGCTAGTGGTCATGGAAGACGACGTGTATCGGGAAGTATCCTTTGACGGTCAGGCTCCAGAATCCTTATGGAGTCTGGATCCCGAAGGTGTCGTCATCCGGATGGGCTCGTTTTCGAAAACGCTCTCGCCCGGCATTCGGGTGGGTTACATCACGGCCGCGCCTGCGTTGATCGGCGTCGTGCAAGGTTCCGGGGTGCTCGACTCCGGAGGCGGGTTGAGTTACTTCGCGGCCTGCATTGTGGGCGAGCTCTTGCGGTCGGGGTCCTATGGGCGGAGCCGAGACGCAATGGTAAAAAGTTTCGCCGCCCGATGCACGGCTTTGGGCGACACGTTGGTCGGGTCGCCGTTGATCATCAATCGACCTACGGGTGGATTTTTCCTATGGGCAGCATTGCCCGACGGCATGACCGGCGTTGAGCTGTGTGACGCCACACTCAAGGCGGGCGTGCGGTGCACGAACGGAACGCGATTCTTTGCCTCGCAACCGCCAGGGGAATTTGTGCGACTGGCATTTTCGATGCTCAACGAAGCAGAGCTCGCCGCGGCGGGCCGACTTATAGCCGACACCGCCGCAGCGCTCTTAAGGTAAATCTCGGTGAATCGCCCTTAGACGGTGCGGCCCAGGAAGGCGGCGAGTTGGTCGGCGTTCGAAGCACCGTCCGGCGCTGTTTGTTCTGGGCCAAATGGCATCGGCTCGTCGCCGCGCATGGCAGGTGCGATCGCCATCTTGGCGCCCATCAAAAGACCAGCCGCAAGTTCTGGAGCCAGGTCGGTAGATTGACCGGTCGACTTAGCCAAGTCCCACGCGTGGGTAAAGGTGTCGGTGCACGCCAAGCCAACAAACGCTGAGCCCGGCATGGTGCCAAAGGGGAGCGTGTACATCTTCTCCATGGCGCCATCGGCGCTGAAGCCGGCCAAGCACGTGGCGCTGGCTTTGTCGAAAGCGGCCAGATAGTCGCCAGAGGCGTAGTCATCGCCGGCCGAAGGAGGCGTGCCGTTGAGGCCAGCAGTGAAGAAGTCGAGGGCACCAACCATGTGGTTGATGAGGCCAGAAACGTCCCACGATTTACACGGGGTTGCACTGGTGAGCTGATCGGGGGTGACGTTGACGAGCACGCCGCGACTCGTGGTAATGGCAGCCTGCAGGGCTTGAGGATTCATAGTTACTCCAATAGTTGAGGGTTTGCGGCGATACTAGCCACGGTCGTGAAGGTCTCGTCCAAGGTTGTCGGATAGATACCCTAGGGGGGTATACTTGACAAAACTCGAAAGGACGCTCATGCTTACTTCAACCATCACTGTCAAAGGGATGACCTGTGGTCACTGCGAGGCCGCGGTCAAATCGGAACTCTCAAAAATCGCCTCAGTCACGAATGTCGTTGTTGACCTCGGTACGGGCGTCGTGGCGATCGACTCGACAGACGTTGTGGATTCTGCCGCCGTTGCTGAAGCTATTGAAGAAGCCGGTTTCGAGCTCGTGTCATGAACATGGCGGGCACCGATGTTGTGCTTGATATCTCCGGTATGACGTGTGCCTCATGCGCCGCCCGAATCGAGAAGAAGCTGAACAAGCTTGATGGCGTGACGGCGTCGGTGAACTACGCGACCGAAAAGGCGCGTGTTCACATCGAGAGCGCCATTACATCTCAGGAACTCATCGAGCAAGTGCACAACGCCGGTTACGAGGCATCCCTACCCACGCTGCTGGTGAACGAGGTCAACCACGATGCCGATGTTCGGCTGCTGCGATTGCGGCTCATAGTCGCCGTTGCGCTGGCCACTCCTGTGATTGCGCTGGCCATGATTCCCAGTTGGCAATTTGACTACTGGCAATGGGTGTCGCTGGCACTCACAACACCGGTCGTGGGCTGGTGTGCGTGGCCATTTCACACTGCGATGGTGGCCAACTTGCGTCATCGTGCGGCCACGATGGACACGCTGATTTCGGTGGGTACGTTGGCGGCGTTTGGTTGGTCGCTGTACGCGTTGATTGGTGGCGACGCTGGAAATCGCCACATGCGCCATCAGTTCGAGATGGCGATGAATCGGCATATGGCGTCGAGCCAAATCTACTTTGAGGTAGCCAGCGGGATCACCGCTTTCATATTGGCGGGTCGGTACTTCGAAGCCAAAGCGAAGCGTCGTAGCGGCGCCGCGCTGCGGGCGTTGATGGAGTTAGGTGCCAAAGAAGTTTCCGTAATACGAGACGGTGTGGA